>NZ_JBHZAG010000119.1:0-23347 GCF_042754125.1 Amycolatopsis sp. NPDC059235 | reverse complement strand
GGTGCTTGTCAAGGCGGGAAAGATGCCTTGACAAGCACCCGCCGTCCGCGTTTTTGGCTTCGTATCGGGGTGCGGGGGTGGGGTGGGTGCCTCGATGGTTGGGTGCGTCGGTGGCGGTTTCGCGGGTGGTGGGGCTAGCGCCCCAATGTGGCATTGGGTGCATCTGACGCACCGAACGCCGCATTGGGTGCATGCGACGCAACCAATGCCGCGTTGGGGCGCATCCCAGCGAGCGGGCGGGCGATGAGCGGGCGGGCGGGCGAGCGGGCGGGCTTCACGGACCGTGCTGGTCGTGAGGGGAACCCTGGGGGAATCAGAGTCTGTGAGGGTTCCCCTCACGGACGCGCGTGGGTCAGCGGGGGCGGGGCAGGTCGCCGAAGAGGGAGCCTTGTTCGCCCAGGGTGCGGGCGCGGCCGTTGGGGCGGCCCAGTCCGGCGGCCATCGCGACCGCGTTGTCCCACTCCGGGTCGGCCAGATACTCGGTGTGCTTGAGGACTCCGGGGGCCCAGCGGCTGCGGCCGTCGGGGGCTCGCAGGGGGTCGGGGACCCAGTGGTCGCCGCCGAGGATGAGGACTCCCGCGTCGTCCGGGGTGGCTTCCAGGGCTCCCCACTTGCCTTCCGGGAGGTAGCCCTCGCCCAGCAGGTGGCCGCCGCTTGTCTGGTGCCGCCAGGTGGTTACGCCGCCGCCGAAGATGTCTGTTCCCCGGCACAGGGCGCGCCAGCGGCCGTCCAAGGAGGCGAACAGTTCGGCCAGCGAATCCTGCGGCAGGACTGCGGGGAAGGCGCGTTGGTAGCCCCACTGCAGGGGCGAGCCGGCGGTGAGAAGGCCGACCCGGTCGCGTTCGTCCGGAGGGAGTTCGGCGGACAGTTGGGCGGCGGTCAGCACCGTGAGGATGCTGCCCAGGTTGAGGCCGGACAGCACGACTCGGGTGCCGGGCTCGGCCAGGTGTTCCTTGACCCGGTCGGCCAGTTCGGGGACCACTTTGAGCGCGTAGCAAGGCGGTACGCCGGGGTGTGCGGCGCGCGGCCAGAAGGAGACGAGGTCCGCTAGGGCACCGAGGTGTCGGCTTCGTTGGGGGGAGCGGGCTGCGGAGTAGACCACTCGCAGCAGACCGGCGGCCAGGGCGCCGAGCGCGAATACGCCGATCGCCGAGACCGTGGTGAACCAGCTGGGCTGCAGGTTGAAGCCGAACCGTACGACCAGCAGGGTGATCGCGCCGACGCACAGGCCCAGCGCGACGATCAACGCCAGGTGGTGCAGGTGCCGCCGTTCCCAGGCGGAGCGGGCCCAGGCTCGGGCGGCGTCTTGTTCTTGCTGCTCGTCGTGTTCCATCAGTTCGACGATGGGCGGGATGCCGCGCCGGCGGCGGCGCAGCGGGACGCCGATGGCGTACCCGGCGATGGCGAGCAGAGCCATCAGGCCCAGGCCGCCGCCCCACAGGACGGTGACCAGGTCGTACGTCGTGGGCAGGGAAAGCTTTTCGGTGCGGAGCAGTTTTCGGACGGCGATCGCCAGCCCGGCGCCGAAACCGCCGCCGAGGAGTCCGGCGAGGGCGAGAACCGGGGCCGCGGCCCAGCCGCCGAGCCACGGGCGGAGCCGGCGCGGGCGGTCGCGCCAGGCTTTGCGGGCCAGCAGCGCCGACGGGATCAGCGCGAGCGCGAACAGCAGGGTGACCACGAGCAGAGAGCCGCCGAGGCTTTCGACAGTGTTGTCGACGCCGGGGAGCCGGTTGTCGACCGGCTTGGCCAGCACGGCGGCGAAGATGACCAGCAGTGTCGCGAAGGTGATCAGGCTTCGGCGCGCGATGGTGCCGGTGTCGCTGCCGATCGCGCAGCCGATCAGGACCGCGAGGACCAGCGCGAGGGTGCAGATCCACGCGACCAATTCCGGGATTTTCGTGGGCACGTGGAAGGGGCCGCCCAGCAGCAGCAAGGAAATGCAGGCAAGCGCGGCAACGGCGTGTGTCGCGGACATTCCGGGCGCTTCCGGATCCGCGCGCAACCGCATCGGGACGCCTTGGCGGCCGGGATGGTCGGGCGGGCGGACCCGCCAGTTCGTGGACGAGATCCGGTGCAGGGCGTAGACCAGCGCGAGCAGCACCGCCACGCCGACGCCGATGCGCAGCGATCCCTTGCGCAGCTCCGGCGCCACCCAGGTCAGACACGCTCGCCCGGGTGCGAGGCATTGCGTCGCGACGAGGTCCAGCACGGCCGCCGCGACCTGGCTGACCAGCAGCATGGTGAGCAGCACCGAGGCGATCCGCAGCAGGCCGCGGCACAGGCCGCCGAGCCACCGGCCGCGGTGCGCCGGCGGCAGCATCCAGAACGCGACGTTCGCCAGCGAGAACGGGAACAGCAGCGCCCAGGCGGCCTTCGCGACGCCGCCGGACGTCATGCCGCTCCACAGGTAGCCTTCGACGGTGCGCGGGATCGACCGGCCGAGCGCGGGCACCACCGGACCGGGCGCCGGACGCCGCAGCCGGTCGGCCGGGCGCACCACGCGGCCGAGTTCGTCGCCGGCGACGTCGACGGTCTGGACCGTGTCGAGGAGCGTTTCGCCGCTCGTGCCCACGAGTCCGGACACCCTCATTTCGACGATGCGGGTGTCAGGGCCGGGGAGCGGGGCGGGCACGGTGTTCTCTCCTCATCCGATCGAGTCAGGGTCGAGCCGACAACGGTACTGTTCAGGTGCCATCAAACCTTGGAGGAACCGCACTATGACCCCCGAAAGCGTTGTCAAGCGGCACGACACCCGGGGCGGCCTCGAATTCGCCGTCGCCGATCTCGAGGCCGCCGAGTTCGGCCGGAAGGAGATCCGGCTCGCCGAGCACGAGATGCCCGGCCTGATGGCGCTGCGTCGCGAATACTCCGAGGTGTACCCGCTGCGCGGCGCGCGAATCGCCGGCTCCCTGCACATGACCGTGCAGACCGCGGTGCTGATCGAGACGCTGGTGGCGCTCGGCGCGGAGGTGCGCTGGGCTTCGTGCAACATTTTCTCCACCCAGGACCACGCCGCGGCCGCGGTCGTCGTCGGGCCGCACGGCACGGCCGAGGAGCCCAAGGGCGTCCCGGTGTTCGCCTGGAAGGGCGAAACGCTCGAGGAATACTGGTGGTGCACTGAGCGGATGCTCACGTGGGAGGGCGAAGGCCCGAACATGATCCTCGACGACGGCGGCGACGCCACCATGCTGGTGCACAAGGGCACCGAGTACGAGAAGGCCGGCGTGGTCCCGTCCGCCGACGAAGAGGACCCCGAGGAGTGGAAGGTCTTCCTGGAGCTGCTGCGCGCGTCTGTCGCGGCGGACAAGGGCAAGTGGACCGCTGTCGGGCAGAGCGTCAAGGGCGTCACCGAGGAGACCACCACCGGCGTGCTGCGGCTGTACCAGCTGGCGGCCGCGGGCGAGCTGCTGTTCCCGGCGATCAACGTCAACGACTCGGTGACGAAGTCGAAGTTCGACAACCGCTACGGCATCCGGCACTCGCTGATCGACGGCATCAACCGCGGCACCGACGTGCTGATCGGCGGCAAGGTCGCGGTGGTGTGCGGCTACGGCGACGTCGGCAAGGGCGCGGCGGAATCGCTGCGCGGCCAGGGCGCCCGGGTGATCATCACCGAGATCGACCCGATCTGCGCGCTGCAGGCGATGATGGACGGCTACGAGGTCAAGCGCCTGGAGACGGTGCTGGACGAGGGCGACATCTACGTGACCACCACGGGCAACAAGAACGTGGTGATGGTCGAACACATGGCGCGGATGAAGCACCAGGCGATCGTCGGCAACATCGGCCACTTCGACAACGAACTCGACATGGCCGGGCTGGCCCGCTACCCCGGCGTGCGGCGCGTGAACATCAAGCCGCAGGTCGACGAGTGGGTGTTCCCGGACGGCAAGAGCATTCTCGTGCTGTCCGAGGGCCGCTTGCTGAACCTGGGCAACGCGACCGGGCACCCGAGCTTCGTGATGTCGAACAGCTTCGCGAACCAGGTCATCGCGCAGGTCGAACTCTTCACCAAGACCGAGGAGTACGACAAGGAGGTCTACCGCCTCCCGAAGAAGCTGGACGAAAAGGTCGCCCGGATCCACCTCGAGGCACTGGGCGGCGAGCTGACGAAGCTGTCGAAGGAACAGGCGGAATACATCGACGTGGACGTGGAGGGCCCGTTCAAGTCGGAGCACTACCGTTACTGATCGCTGACACTGAAGCCGCCCCGGAATGTGTTTCGGGGCGGCTTTTGTCTGCACATGAAAACACCTGATAGCTCTAATGGGTGACGTGTTATCATGATGTGGTGAAACAATTGATCACTCGCGTCGACGACGAGTTGCATGCTCGGCTGAAGGCCAGGGCCGAGGCTGAGGGGCGCAGCATGAACGACCTGGTCACCGAGGCTCTGCGGGGGGTCGTCCAGCAGGGCGAGTCTCGAGCCGAGTGGAAACGCCGGTTGATCGCCGAGGGCAAGGTCGCCTATGTCGAGCCTCCTGCCAAAGCGGCCTCGCTGGACGACATCGAGGAGTTCTCCAGCGGCTGGGGAGCGACCGTCGGAGAGTATCTCGACTGGACTCGGGGTGAACGGTGACTGATTGCTACTATGCTGACACCAGTGCGCTGGCTACTGCGTTCCTCAAGGACGAGCCGGGGCATCGCGAAATGCGCGAACTGTTGCTCGAGGGCCCGGATCTGGTGCTCAGCAGTGAGCTGACCCGCATCGAGTTCACCAGTGCGCTCACGGCGGCGAAGCGCGATGGCCGGATCCCTGACGCCCGGATCGTTCTCGAGCACTTCGACCTGCTCGCTTCGCCCGAAGGCGCGCTTGTGCTGATCCCTTTCCGTCCGGAGCGCGTTTTTTCGGCGGCGCAGCGACTGGTTGCCGAGAACTATCCGATTCGCACGCTGGATGCTCTTCATCTGGCTGTCGTAATGAGGGAAACTGCTGAGCTGACTGGCGGACAGCCGGTTACTGTCGTAACGCGTGATGCGCGTCAGGCCGACGCGGCAAAGGCCAATGGGCTCCTCGTCCGCTAACGCGGATACCGCATCGTCAACACCGCGGTAGCCGGTCCGCCGATTCCGCGGTAAACATGGTCCGTTTCCGCGATAAACGTATGCGTCCCGGCAGCAGAAACCGTCACCGGCGCGGAAACCGGCCCCACTTCCGCCGTGCCGGTCAACACCGTCAAAACCTCCCGCACCCCAGCGCTGTGCGGATGCGACACCTGAACCCGCTCGTGGATTGTCAGCCGGTACACCTCGGTCACGCCGTCCGCGTCCTCCCAGCGGCCGAGCAGGGTCGCGGCCACGCTGTCGCCGTGCGCTTCCGCCACTCCGTTGTCGCCGAAGAGCAAGTCGCTCAACGGGATCGACAGCGCGGTGGCGATGGCGAACAGCGTGTCCAGGGTCGGGTTTCGGCGGCCGTTTTCCAGCTCTGACAGCGTTCCCTTGCCGAGACCGCTGTCGGCGGCGAGCGTGGTCAGGCCGACGCCCGCGCGGGTGCGCAGCGTCCGGATGCGGGTACCGACCGCCGCGGCGAGGGCGCGGCCGTCCGGGGCGGGTGACGTCGACACTCGGCCTAGTCTAGTGTTCTGTTTACAGAACAGCAGGAGGTGTGCGGATGTCGGCAATGCAGAACGTGCAGGACGCGCTCGACGAGGCGGGCGTCACTGGTCAGGCGCGGACGCTCCCGCAGTCCACGCGCACGGCGGCCGAGGCGGCGGCCACGCTGGGCTGCTCGGTCGGCGCGATCGCGAACAGCCTGGTCTTCATGGCCGACGACGCCCCGCTGCTGGTCTTGACCAGCGGCGCGCACCGGGTGGACGTCGACGCGCTCGCCGTGAAGCTCGGGCGCGGCCGGATCCGGCGGGCCAAGCCGGACGAGGTGCGGGCGGCCACGGGGCAGGTGATCGGCGGGGTCTCGCCGGTCGGGCACCCGGCCCCGCTGGAGACCGTGGTCGACGAGGCGTTGCGGCAGTATTCCGAGGTGTGGGCCGCGGCCGGGACGCCGAACGCCGTCTTTCCGACGACGTTCGACGAACTGGTCCGGATCACCAAGGGCACGCCGCAGCGGGTGGGCGGGTAAATCCCGGGGTGTGGTCGTGCTCTGAATCCGCCAAGCTCGAGCGGGCTTCGGGCGATGTGGTTGGCGAGGCCGCGGAATCCGAGTGCTGAGCCGAGGCGGTGGCTTCGGGCAAGGGGACCGCGATCACGGCCGAGGGCGGAAGCTGATGCGCATCAGTCTGCTGTCGGCCCAGTCTTCGAGCCGGGTCGGCCGGATGGTGCCGGGGTCGTGGGGCTGATTGAGGTCCGCGACGATCTCCGCCAGCACGGCCTGACGTTCGGCTGGATCGGTGACCGGCGTGGCCCGTGCGGGCAGATCCGCGCGGATCCCGTTTTTGAGGTGGAAGGTGAAGCTGGGATTGGCGAGAAGGTTCGCATGCCAGTCGGTCGCGGCACCGCCTGCGCCGCTGCACAGGTAGGTGCTGCCCGCGGCCCGGTAGAAGAAGATCTCGATGCGGCGTGGCCGGCCGGTGCGGCGGCCCACCGTCGTGATGTCGATGATCCGTTCCCTGGTGCCCGCAGCGCGAGTGATCTCGACGGCTCGTCGGATGTGGTCTGGCCAAGACACGTCCAGCGCGGAGCCGTTCGGGTCCGGCGTGCTCATGCCTGAAGGGCGGGGCCGAGGAGGAGTCCGCCGTCGATGACGTACTCCGACCCCGTGACGAACGACGCGTCCGATGACGTGAGGAACAGGAGAAGCCGGGTGACGTCGGCGGGCTCCCCGAGCCGGGGGACGGCGAACGGTTCGGGCGAGTAGAAGTCGGAGATCGCGGCGGTGGCGCCGGCCGCTGGCTCGTGGATAAAGGGAGTCGAGATCACGCCGGGGTGGATGGTGTTCACGCGGATGTGGTCGCGGCCGAGTTCGAGCGCCGCGGTTTGGGTGAGGCCTCGCACGGCCCACTTGCTGGCGACGTACGGCGCGTAGTGCGCCGTGCCGCCCAGGCCCATGGTCGAGGCGATGTTGACGATGGCTCCGCCTGCCGCACGGCGCAGGGCGGGGGTCGCGATCTTGATGCCGAGGAAGATCCCGGTGAGGTTGATGTCGAGGATGCGTGACCACGTGGCCTGGTCGGTGTTCTCGATTGTCGCCGGCGGATTCTGCACGCCCGCGTTGTTGACGAGCACGTTCAAGCCGCCGAAGGCGCTCTCGGCGACTTGAACGGCGGCGGACCACGAACTCTCGTCGGTGACGTCCAGGTGGGCGAAGCGAGCGCGGGGTCCGAGTTCGTCGGCGAGAGCGGTGCCGCGTTGCGCGTCGATGCCGCCGATCACCACGTTCGCTCCCTCCGCGTGGAAGGCGCGGACGTGGCTCGAGCCCTGGCCGCCGGCTCCGCCGGTCACGAGCACGGTCTGGTTGTCGAAGCGGGACATCGAATGTTCCTTCGCTGCGTGAGTGGTGAGCCGGGTGACTCACCATTGCAACGGTAGGGTCGACCGCAGTGGCGAGTCAAGTCACTCGCCTCGTAGACTCAGCCCATGAGCAAGGTCGTGCCGACGTATCACCAGCGCGTCGCCCGGGAAAAGCGCGCGCTGATCGTGAAGGCCGCGACCGAGCTGTTTCTCGAATTGGGCTACGACCGGACGTCGCTGGCGCGGATCGCGGAGTGCTCGGGCGTTTCGCGGGCCACCTTGTTCAAGCAGTTTCCGAGCAAAGCCGCCCTGTTCGACGCCATCGTGACCGAGTCATGGTCGACCGCGGACGAGGAGGATCCACCGCCCGCGGGGGACATCGTCGACGGGCTCGCCGTCATCGGCCGCCGTTACGCCGAGCTGCTGGGCCGGGCCCAGATGACCGATCTGTTCCGGATCGTCATCGCGGAGCTGCCGCGGTTTCCTGAGCTGGCCCACGCGCAGTTCGCGCGCGGGAAGATGCCCTGCTTCGAGTCCGTGCGCAGCTACCTTCTGGCCGAGCACGAGGCGGGAACGGTGCGGGTCGAGGACGTGGAACTCGCGGCCACGCAGTTCCTCGGCATGATCTCCAATTACGTCTTCTGGCCGACGCTTCTGGTGCCGGGCTGGGAAGTGAGCGCTGAACGCGTCGCTCAGGTCGTCGACGAGGCCGTCCGCACCCTCGTCGCTCGGTACGCCGTGGCTGGGTCAGGGGCGTCGGCCGACGATTGACTCAGTTCCATTCCACCGCGATGCCGGCCAGCCCCGGTCCGGTGTCGCGGAAATACCCGCTCGTCACGCCGCCGGTGTCGCACGGCAATTCCTCCGCCTCGACGGGCAGGGCGTCGTCGCGGGCACGGACCTCGCGGGTGATCCGGGCGGGCATCGCGGTGGGCGCGAACTGCAATTGCAGCAGATAGCTCGCGCATTGGTCGCGCAGCATCCGGTAGTACCCGGGGAATGTCACGGCGGAATTGTCGTGGATTTCGAAGCAGAAAACGTGGATCTCGCCCTCGGCGAGCTTCCGGTCGAAAAGCAGCTCCGTCGCCATCGTCTCGCGCGCCGGATGCCTGCGGATCCGGCCGACGCGGCAGCCTTCGGCGGTGATCAGCTCGACGTCGTCGATCCGGCAGCCGGGGTCGCCGTTGTAGACGGCCACGTACCGGTCCGGGCCGTGCCGCCGCGCGCGGGTGACCAGCCGGGTCCGGAATTTCACCTGGTGCTGCTGCTCGTCGATGGTGATCTGGTCGTGCACCGACAGCATTTCCAGGTCGGAATTCGACTGCCGCGACGTCGGCGGCGCGCCGAGGTCGCTCATCAGCTGCTCGACGATCGCGCCCATCTCGCCCGAGCGCAGGTCGTGGAACGACGCCGCCGCCTGGTGCCCGCGCGGACGCGCCGTGCGCGGGCCGATCAGCACCACCAGCGAGTCCGCGGGCAGTTGCAGCACCGACTCCAGCGCGCGGACCGCGGGCAGCGCCTTCGGCACCTCCGGCTGGCGGAGCCCGCGCTGCCAGTAGCTCAGCGTCGACTGTCCGATGTGGACGCCGCGGAGCGCGAGGTGCGCCCGCAGCCGGGCGAGCGACAGGCCGCGATGTGCGATCGCGAGCCGCAGCGCCTGGTGGAATTCACCGGACCGCAGTGCTTCGCCGAGCTCGGGCGGCAGTTCACCCGCGCCGCGCCGGCCAGGTTCCATGATCAGTGGGCCATCCCCGTCTCGTGCCACCGCTGTCCCTTCAACGCCGCCCGTGCGCTGGGCGTGAATGCCGCGGAACGTTCACGTTAGCAGCGCGCGGTCACGGGTCCGGCCCCCGTTTGGTGTGCTTGGCCACGGAAGGGTAACCGTTCCGTGTTCCACTGCCGACCCGGAACACCCCCGTTGCCGGACGGGCATCTTGCTCGGAGTGATCGACCGGTTCACCGTTGTGACCACCACTGGCCACGTCTAGGCGGGAGGTGCGTCATGGGCTTGGGGAAACCGAATCACGTGGGGAGCACTGCCGGGCGGGTCCGGCGGTCCTCGACCAGTTGCCGAAGGCACGTCGGACGCTTGCTGCTCCTCATGGCGTTCACGGGCCTGGCGTTGCCGGTGTCGGCTCCGGGCGCGGGCGCGGCGCAGCCCGCTGACACCGGCAACGCCCACCTTACGGCCGCGCCGCGCGGCGAGGTGGTGCCCAGAGACGGCCAGAGCACGCCGGCGCAGCCGCACGGCGACGACTGGATTCCGCTGCTGTGCCTCGCCGGGCTGCTGGTCGCCGTGCCGGTGGGTTACTTCGGCTTCGTCCGCGCGCGCCGCGAGACGGCCTGAGGACGCCACCAAGTATCTTCGACCGGGTGGGGCGACTGGTCGTAATCGAAGGTTTGGACGGCGCGGGCAAGCGCACGCTGTCCGAGGGGCTGACTGCTGCGCTGAAGGACGCTGGCGCGAGCGTCGGCAGTCTCGCCTTCCCGCGTTATGGCCGCAGCGTGCACGCCGATCTGGTGCGGGAAGCGCTGCATCGCGGGCACGGCGACCTCGCCGATTCGGTGTACGGAATGGCGCTGCTCTACGCCCTCGACCGCAGCGGCGCGGCTGACGAGATCCGCGAACTGCTCGCGGCCAACGACGTGGTCCTGCTGGATCGCTACGTCGCCTCGAACGCCGCGTACGCCGCCGCGCGGCTGCGCGAGCACGCGGATGGCGCTGTGGTGCAGTGGGTTTGGGACCTCGAGGTGACGCGGTTCGGCTTGCCGCGGCCAGACGCGCATCTGCTGCTGCGGGTGAGCCCGGAGGTGGCTGCCGAGCGGGCAGTGCGCCGCGCGGAGTCGGACGCGGCGCGGGCACGGGACGCGTTCGAGTCGGATGATTCGCTGCAGCAGCGTTGTGCCGCGGTGTACGACGAGCTTGCCGCCGAGTCGTGGCTCGCGCCGTGGCATGTGCTGGACGGTGTGGCCGGCGTCGATCTGCCGACGTTGGCGAAGTCCCTGCTGGCTTAACCCAGGTCCGCGGTCGCGGCGCGCAATTCGTCGAGCGCTTCGACCGCCAGCGCGCCGAACTCCCGCCGATTGCCCGCCTCGACCCAGCGGTGGAAAGCCGTGCCGAACGCGAGGCAGCCCAATTCGGCCGCGACGGTGACTGTCGGTTCGCCGACTCCGCGCGCGGCGAGCGCGTCGTGCATGCCCGCGACCAGCTTGGTGCGCTTGAGCAATTCGCGTTCGAGCAGATCGCTGTTCGCCGCCACGACCGGCTGCCGTTGCCGGGCCAGAGCGAGCCGCTCGCCGGTGAAAACCGCCGCGACGGCATCCAATGCCCCGCCGACCGCTTCGAACGGCGTCGCGCCCGCTGGCGTCCCGGCGATGCCCTCGGAGAACAGCCGGGTCAGTTCCTCCTGCCCGCCGAACAGCACTTCCCGTTTGTCGGCGAAATAGCGGAAGAAGGTCCGCTTCGTGAGACCGGCGCGTTCGGCGATTTCGGCGACCGTGGTCTGGTCGTAGCCGCGTTCGGTGAACAGGTCGAGCGCGGCCCGCTCCAAGCGTTCGCGTGCGTTCGGTTCCCAGCGGCCCATGCCGTCCAGTCTAGGTGATGACACCGGATGACATCAGGCGTACTGTGATGGCACTAGGTGTCATCAACCGTGGAAGGAACACTCATGCGGGTTTTCGTCACCGGGGCCAGCGGACACGTCGGCTCGGCTCTCGTCCCCGAACTCCTCGCCGCCGGGCACGAGGTGACCGGCCTCGCCCGGTCGGACGCCTCCGCCGCGACTCTCGCCGAACGCGGTGCGCAGGTGCGTCGCGGCGACCTCGACGATCTCGACGGCCTGCGCGCGGCGGCCGCCGAGGCGGACGGCGTCGTGCATCTGGCGTTTAAGCACGACCTGATGGCCAGCGGCGAGTTCGCCGGCGCGGTCGACGCGGATCTCGTCGCGCTGAAGGCGCTCGGCGAGGCCCTCGCCGGCACCGGGAAACCGCTGGTCTCGACCTCCGGCACCCTGATGTTCGCCGGGCTCGGCCGCACCGGCACCGAGGACGACCGGCTTCCCGGCGGGCCGCGAGTCGACGCGGAGAACTACGTGCTCGGGCTCGCCGATCGCGGCGTCCGGTCGTCAGTCGTGCGGCTGCCGCCGTCGGTGCACAGCTCGCTCGACAAGCACGGTTTCGTCCCGACCATGATCCGCTTCGCCCGCGCGGCCGGGGTTTCGCCGTACGTCGGCGAAGGGGCCAACCGCTGGTCCGCCGGGCATACGCTCGACGCGGCCCGCCTCTACCGGCTGGCTCTGGAGAGCGCCCCGGCTGGGGTCGTGCTGCACGCGGTCGGGGATGAGGGTCTTTCGCTCCGGCAGATCGCCGAGACGATCGGTGCGCGGCTCGGTGTCCCGGTGAAGTCCATCACCGCGGAGGAAGCTCCGGCGCACTTCGCGTTCCTGGCGCCGATGGTGCAGTCGGACGCGCCGACGTCCGCCGCGCGTACTCGCGAACTGCTCGACTGGAAGCCGGAACACCCTGGCCTGCTTGAGGATCTGGCCCAGGAGCACTACTTCGCTACGGCGTGAACCTCGCCGGATCGAACAACGAGATCGGATGCCGGGTGGTGCCGTCGACGATCAGCTCGGCCAGGATCTCTCCGACCACCGGCACGAATTTGAAGCCATGGCCGGAAAATCCGCACGCAACGACCACGCGCGGATGCTGCTGGTGCGGGGCGATCACGAAGTGCTCGTCCGGAGTGTTGGTGTAGAGGCAGGTCGCCGCGCGGCGGAAGGTCGCCGGGAGCGTCGGAATCCGGGAACCGACGACCGCCGCGACCGCGCGTACCTCGTCGTCGTGGATCCGCCGGTCGATCGTGTCGGCCGTGCACGGCTCGCCGCCAAGGTGGATCGCAACCTTGACGCCTTGCGCGGTATGCGCGGGGAATCCGTAGAACTGGCCGCCTTCCGCGGTTTCCCAGATGTACACGGGATGGTCGACGAACGGCTGCACGTCCTCCGGTTCGAACCAATACTGCACCTGGCGGCGCACCTCGAAATCGACGCCTAGGTCGCCGAGCAGCACCGGAGCCCACGCGCCGGGACACAGCACGAGCCGTTCGGCGGTGTAGTAGCTCGAAGCGGTGCCGACCCGGACCCCGGTTTCCGTGCTGGTCCAGGTGAAAACCTGCTCTTCGTGGTGCAGTTCGGCGCCGTGGCGCGCGGCGAGTTGAAGGTGTGCGGCGACGCTTCCTTCCGGCGACACGAAACCGGCGCCGGGTTCCCACAGCGCCACCTCGTCCTCGGCCGGGGTGATGGTGGGGAACCGGTGCCGGATCTCGGCCGCGTCCAGGATTTCGTGCGGAATGTCGAATTTCTCGGCGGAAAGCGTGCTTCCCGTGATCGTGCGCGACTCCGGCGGTCCGCCCATCACCGCGCCGCAGCGGGTGAACAGCGACCGTCCGGAGTCGCGTTCGAGCTGGTCCCACATCTCGTGCGCGCGCAGCAGCAGCGGTACGTAATCCGGACCTTCGAGGTACGCCTGCCGCGTGATCCGCGAACCGCCGTGGCTCGAACCGAGGTTGTGCACCGGCGCGAACTGATCGATCCCGAGCACCTTCTGGCCTCGTTGCGCCAGCCGGTAGGCGGCCGCGCTGCCCATGCCGCCGAGGCCGATCACGATCACGTCGTAATGCGTCATTCAGTGCTCCTCAACGGTTCCGCGGCCACCCTCGCCGCGAACCGTTCCCCGAAGTGTTCGATTTCCACTGGCGTGCGCGGCCGGGCGTCCTCGACGGGAAGCCAGGCGTAGGCCAGGTTTTTGTCGACGGTGTAGCCGTACGCGCCGCTCGTGACGTATCCCGCCGGGCGACCGTCGACGTACACCGGCTCCCGGCCCCGCATCACGGAATGCGCGTTGTCGACGGTCAAGCACACCAGTTTCCGCCGAACCGTCGAAGGAGAACGGTGGAGAAGCGTGTCCCGTCCGAGGAAGTACCCCTTGTCCATCCGCACCGCGAACCCGAGCCCGGCTTCGTACGGGTCGTGCTCGGTAGTCACGTCGATGCCGCAGCTCCGGTGCCCTTCCTCCATCCGGAGGCTGCGCAGCGCGTCCTCGCCGGCCGCGACGATCCCGTGCGGCTGCCCGGCCGCCCAGAGCGCGTCCCACAGCGCCCGGCCGAGATCCGCGCCGGTGTGCAGCTCCCAGCCGGGTTCGCCCACCTCCGACCCGCGCAGCACGGTCACCGGCACGTCGCCGACGTACGTCCGCCAGACGCGGGAGTCCGATGTGGACAGTTCGGGCAGCACCCGCTCGGCGAGCGGTCCCCACAGACCGAGACAGCAGGTGCCGCCAGTGGTCTCGCGCAGCTGGACCGAACCGTCGCCGGGCAGATGACGGCGCAGCCAGGCGACGTCCCGGTGATGGTGCGCGGCGACCTGAAACTCCTCCACGCCGAGCCGGGCGACGGTGAGCTCGCTGCGGATCCCGCCGTCTTCGCCGAGCAGCAACGTCCCGGCGACCGAGCCGGGCGGACGGTCGAGCTGGTTCGTGGTCATCGTCTGCAGGAACGGCAGCGCGCCGCGTCCAGTGATCTCCAGCCGTCGCCGCGGGGTCAGGTCGAACAACGCCACCCGGCTCCGAGTCGCGACGGCCTCCGTGCGGCTGTCGGTATACCGCTGCGGCCGCGCCCAGCCGTCTTCCTCGCGAAACTCCGCGCCCAGCGCGACTTCGCGCTCATAGCAGGGCGAGGTCCGCAGCAGTTCCGTCGCGGGCCGTTGATGCCCCGCCGTCGCCAAACTCCGCTCCCGGACTCGACCGGGAGCGAGCTGTAGCCGATCGAACCGCGCGAGGTCGACGGAGTGCAGGTCGAGGTGCGCTTGCCCCTCGATGAGCCAGCGCGTCAACTCCCGAGCGACGCCGGCGGACCACGCGCAGTCCACCGCCTCAGCGACCCAGAACCCGTCGAGATCCGGATGTTCGCCGAGCAACGGCAACCCGTCCGGCGTACCCGGAACCAGCTGCCGGACCCCCTCCTCGACCTTCGCCTCGGCGAGCGCGGGCACCAGCCCGAGCGCGGCCGTCCACGACTCCTCGAAGCCCGCCGGAGCGAACTCGGCGTCAGTCTCGACCGGGCCGAGCGCACTGATGCCCAGCCGGTCGACGTGCTCGCGCAGCGACAGCCCGGCCCCACGCAGAATGGGTTTGTCCGCTTCGGTGAAGTGGTCGTTGTCTCCGGCGAGCTGCGCCAGCGGCGTGGTGCGCGCGTGATCGACGGCGATCGGCACCACCGGCACCGCGAGATCGACCAGCCGTCCGAACTGCGGCCCACGCACTCCGGCGCACGAGATGACCACGTCGGCACGGAACCGGTCGGTCGCGGTCGCCACCGCGGTCACCCGTCCCGCCGTGCGCACGATCTCGACAATCTCTTGTCCGGTAAGGAATTTCGCGCCCCGTTCCTTGGCGCGGCGGGCTTGGGCGAGCGCCGCGCGGATCGGCTTGACGAGCCCGTCGCCGGGAAGGTGCAGACCGCCGATCACCTTCGCGGGGTCGAGCAGCGGGTGCAGCTGGGCGCATTCGCCCGGTTCGCGCAGATAGCCGCGCACGCCGGACGACGTCGCCCAGCCAAGCCGTTGCCGCAGCCGGGAAAGCTGCTCCGGCGCGGTCGCGAGTTCCAGGCTCCCGACCGGCTGGAAACACCAGCCGCCGTCGACGGTCAGCCCGCTGTACTTCTCCGCGGTGTACTTCGCGAATTCGGACGCCGTGCGGTCGGCGTGCGTGCGGAAGAGCAGCCCCGGCCCGGCCGAGGCGATCGCCGGCTCCGGTTCGAGGACGGTGACGTCCGTCCAGCCTCGTTCGGTCAGCTCGTCGGCGACCGCGCAGCCGAGGAGCCCGGCGCCGAGCACAACCACCCGCGGTCGCACCGCCATCGCGAGGTACCTCCTGCCTGCCGGCCGTCGCGGACGGCCCGGCTCGGGACGAGACAGGCATGCCGGAACGCCCCCGCCGGGGAACGGACGCGTTGCGGATGGAGATCGATGTTCCGTCTGCTGCAACTCACAAATTGCGGGATCGCGGGCGCGCTGTCAAGAGAGCCGCCGCGGCCCGGGAGTTCACGCGGAAAAGTAGCCAAGCTGAGCGGAAAGCTCCCGCGCCGCGTCGGCCATCGGCGCGACGATCTGCCGGATCCGCTGTTTGGACAGCCGGTAGGACGGACCGGACGCGCTCATCGCCGCCACGACGTCGCCGCCGGGCCCGCGCACCGGCACCGCGACCGCGTGCATGCCCAGTTCCAGCTCCTCGAAGGACGCCGCGTAGCCGTCCTCGGCGACGCGCTCCAGCTCGGCCGCCAGCTCGTCCCGATCGACCATGGTGCGCGGCGTGTACTGCTCCAGTTCGTGCGCGAGCATCCGCTTGCGCTCGGCGTCGTCCATCGCGGCGAGCAGCACCTTGCCGCTGGACGTGGCGTGCAGCGGCGTGCGCTGCCCGGTCCAGTTCTGCGTGGTGATCGCCGCCGACCCGCGGGCCTGGCTGATGTTGATCGCGACGCCGTCGTCGGCGATCGCGATGTTGACCGTCTCGCCCAGTTCCTCGGCGAGCGTCTGGCAGGTCTGCCTGCCGAGCTTCGCCAGGTCCATCCGGCCGGTCGCGGCGCCCGCCAGCCGGACGACGCCGAACCCGATCGCGTACTTGCCGCGTTCGCCCAGCTGCTCGACCAGCCCGTGCGCCTCCAGCACGCTCAGCAGTCGGGACGCCGTCGACTTGTGCACGCCCAGCTCGCCGGCGATTTCGGTGATGCCGGTTTCGCCGTTGCGGGCCAGCAGCTCCAGGACCGTGATCGCCCGGTCGACGGACTGCACCGCGCTTCCCGTTGCGTTTCCCGAGTCCTGGTTCCGCATAGCGCAACAGTAACCGTTCGGCTGCGATCTGTTCGGCTGAGCGGGCGAATCCGGTCGCGGCCGGACGCCGGAAGGGGCCGGATGGCCCAACCGGGCCGGTGATCTTGATCTTTCCGGTGGTCAAACGCGCGGGTCGTGCGCGCGAGTGCGGGCGGTAGTGCGAACATGTGGTCATGAAGGCACGTGTCTTGGTGGTCGACGACGACCCGGCGCTGGCGGAGATGCTCACCATCGTCCTGCGCGGCGAGGGGTTCGACACCGCGGTGGTCGCGGACGGTTCGCGGGCGCTGCCCGCGCTGCGGGAGCTGAAACCGGACCTGGTCCTGCTCGATCTCATGCTGCCCGGCATGAACGGCATCGACGTGTGCAAGGCGATCCGCGCCGAGTCCGGCGTGCCGATCGTCATGCTCACCGCCAAGAGCGACACCGTGGACATCGTGCTCGGGCTCGAGTCCGGCGCCGACGACTACGTGGTCAAGCCGTTCAAGCCGAAGGAACTGGTCGCCCGGGTGCGCGCCCGGATGCGCCGCACCGAGGCCGAGCCCGCCGAATCGCTCACCATCGGCGACCTCGCGATCGATGTTCCCGGGCACGAGGTCACCCGGGAGGGCAAGGCGATCCCGCTGACCCCGCTCGAGTTCGACCTGCTCGTGGCGCTGGCCCGCAAGCCGCGCCAGGTGTTCACCCGCGAGGTGCTGCTGGAGCAGGTGTGGGGCTACCGGCACGCGGCCGACACCCGGCTGGTGAACGTGCACGTCCAGCGCCTGCGCTCGAAGGTGGAGAAGGACCCGGAGCACCCCGAGGTGGTGCTGACGGTGCGCGGAGTCGGGTACAAGGCCGGCCCGCCGTGAGCGTGCGATGACCGGTCTCGCGGGGCGGCTTCGAGCCGCCGCCCGCGCCACGGCCCGGCTCGCCGGCCGGGTCGTGGTTTTCGCCCGCCGCCGCGCGGTGGCGTTCAACGAGCTGTGGAAGCACTCGCTGCAGTTCCGCGTCACGATCTCGACGCTGGCGCTGTCGTCCGCCGTGGTGTTCGTGCTGGGCATGGTCCTGCAGAACCAGATCACCGAACGGCTGCTCGACACCAAGCGCCGCGCCGCGATCGAGCAGACCCAGGCGCTCGCCGACACCGCCGCGCGCGAGCTGGTCGGGATCGGCGGCGAGTCCCCGGACGCGCTGCACACGCGCCTGCAAAACGCGCTCAAGAAGATCGCGACCACGTCCTCGTCGCGCGCGGGTTCCACCGCGGGCACCTTCGAACCGGTGCTGGCCAGCGTCGGGCGCGGGCAGTCGGACACCGACCCGGTGTACGTCGGGCCGTTCAATTCGGTGCCGGAGCGGCTGCGCCAGTTCGTCGAGGCCGACCACCTCGCCCGGCTTGAGCACACGGTCGACGAGAACGGCGTGCGGACCACGTACCTGATCGTCGGCACCTCGCTGATGTCCGGGGCCAGTCCGCTGCAGCTGTACCTGCTGTTCCCGCTCACCAGCGAGCAGACCACCGTGTCGACCGTCCAGAACACCTTGTTCGTGGCCGGCATCGTGCTGCTGCTGTTGCTCGCCGGCATCACGAACCTGGTGGTCCGGCAGGTGGTGCGACCGGTCCGGCAAGCGGTCGCGGCGGCCGAGCAGTTCGCGGGCGGCGACCTCGATCAGCGACTCGCCGTCGTGGGCGAGGACGACCTCGCCAAACTCGCGGTGTCCTACAACAGCATGGCGGCCAGCATTCAGAACCAGATCCGCCAGCTCGAGGAATTCGGCGGCCTGCAGCGCCGGTTCACCTCCGACGTGTCGCACGAGCTGCGCACCCCGCTGACCACCGTGCGGATGGCCGCCGACGTGCTGCACGCGTCCCGCGAGCAGTTCCCGCCCGGCCTTGCCCGCTCGACCGAACTGCTGGTCGACGAACTGGACAGGTTCGAGGCGCTGCTCGGCGACCTGCTGGAGATCAGCAGGCTCGACGCGGGCGTCGAAGAGCTGTCCGCGGAGTACATCGACGTGCGGCCGATCGCGACCCGCGCGGTCGAGCAGGTGCGGGTGCTCGCCGGAACCGCGGGCAGCGCGGTCGAGCTGGTGCTGCCGGACGAGGACACCTCGGCCGAGGTGGACGCGCGCCGGATCGAGCGGATCCTGCGCAATCTGCTGGCCAACGCCGTCGACCACAGCGAGGGCAAACCGGTGGTGCTGACGGTCGCGGTGAACGAGACCGCGGTCGCGATCACCGTCCGGGACTACGGCGTCGGCCTGCGGGCGGGGGAGGCCGAGCTGGTGTTCAACCGGTTCTGGCGCGCCGACCCGTCGCGCAACCGGCGCACCGGCGGCACCGGGCTCGGTCTCGCGATCAGCCAGGAGGACGCGCGGCTGCACGGCGGCGTCCTCGACGCGTGGGGCGAGCCGGGACACGGCGCGTGCTTCCGGCTCGAGGTGCCGCGCCGCCAGGGCGTGCCGATCGCGGAAAGCCCGCTGGTGCTGCCGCCGCCCGACGCCGTTTCGGAGATCACGCTGTCGCCGTCGTCGGTCGCCGAACTGCACCCCGCGCCGGAAGCGATCCTCGCCGATCCGGCCCCGGACCGGGAGGAGGTCGGTCAGTGAGGCGAGCGCTTCTCCTTCTCGCCTGCGCGCTGATGCTCGTGAGCTGCGCGAACGTTCCGCAGGAGTCGCTGCCGGTCGTGGTGTCCGCGGAAAAGGCGCCGCAGCAGGCCAACAACGCGCCGGAGCCGCCGGCCAACGCCGAACCGCTCGACATCGTGCGGCTGTTCATCAAGGCGAACGCCGATCCGCGTTCGAGCAACGCGGCGTCGAAGGCGTTCCTCGACGACAAACAGCGCGGCGCGTGGCGGCCGAACCGTTCGTTCACGATCATCGACAAGACCTTCAGCACGGTCTACGACACCGGCGCCTCCGGCCCGACCAGCACGCCCGCTCCGCCGTCGACCACGCCGGATCCGAACGTCCGCACGGTCACCGTGCGCGGTTCGGTGCTCGGCACGCTGAGCGCGGACTCCGCGTTCATCCCCGGCAGCGGCCCGGCCGAGCAGACCTTCCAGGTGCGCAAGCAGGCCGACGGCCAGTGGCGGATCTCCAGCCCGCCCCCGCCGGTGCTGCTGGTGACCGACGACGAGTTCGACGGCAACTACAACCCGGTCGCGGTGAGCTTCTACTCGCCCGATTCCGGGGCCTTCGTGCCGGACCTGCGCTACGTCCCGGCGAAACCGCAGTCGGGCATGCCGGGCCGGGTGATGGACCTGATCCTGCAGGGCCCGTCGGCCGGGCTCACCGGCGCGGTGAAGAACCTGTTCGGCGACGGCGTGTCGCTCGAGAACAACGTGAAGAACAACGACGACGGCTCGCTCACCGTCCCGTTGAGCGGGCTCACCGGGACCAGCCCGGAAACCCGGTCGCTGATCGCCGCGCAGATCGTGCTGTCGATGCAGACCGTCACGTCCACCCGGATCCGGCTGCTCGCCGACGGCGCGCCGCTGGTGCGCGACCACGAGTACTGGCGCGGCAGCGACGTGCCCTCGTACAACGCGAGCCCGGATCTGCGGGGCCTGATGACGATCGGCGGCCGCGTCCGCTCGCTCAGCGACGGCGCGCCGATCGCGGGCGCGGTGGGCAACGGCGCGTACCAGGTGCTGAACGCGGCCCAGTCGATCGACGGCAAACGGCTCGCGGTGGTCGAGCAGGACGGCGACCGGGTGCGGCTGCGCATCGGCGACCTCGGCCGCGACCTGCCGACGGTCGACCTCGGCGGCGGTTCGCTGAGCCGCCCGACCTGGCGGCCGGCACCGACCGGAGCCGGTCCGTCGAACGAGGTGTGGACGGTCGTCGACCATTCGATCATCGCGCGGATGGTGCTCGACCCGAACGGCCGCTGGCTGCGCCAAAGCGTCAACGCGAACGACCTGCTGGCACTCGGGCCGATCGGCGTTCTCCGGCTTTCCCGGGACGGCGCCCGCGTGGCCGCGACGGTGAACGGCCAGCTGGTCGTGGCGTCGGTGGTGCGCAGCGGGGACACGGTCACCTTGCGCGAGCCGCGCGTCCTGCAGCCTGGTGTGCTGATCGACGTCCTGGACGTGGATTGGGGTTCTACGCCCGACACCCTCGTGGCCGCGACGTCCTCGCCCTCGCAGCCGGTCCAGCGCCTGTCGGTCGACGGACGGCGGATGGACGCCTACAACAGCTCGAACCTCACCGCCCCGGTGCGCGCGGTCGCGGCGGCGCCGGGCCAGCCGATCGTGGTCGCGGACGCCGGAGGGCTGTGGACGGCGACCGAACTGGGCGAGGTGTGGCGGCCGCAGTCGCACTCGATGCAGAACGCGGAGCCGTTCTATCCGGGGTGATCCACGGACTTTTGGCCCGGATTTCGGCCTGCGGTGCTCGCGCGGCCCGAAACTGTCGGTGGTCGGGTGCACACTCTTGGTCATGTTGCTGAGACTTCTGCTCAACCTGATCCTGCCGACCTTCTGCGCGGGATGTGAAACCCGCGGCCCGGCCGTGTGCGCCGGATGCGCCACGGCGTGGGGGTCCCCCACTGAGGTGTTTCGCGCGCCGCTGGCGTCGCTGGCTCCGGCGTACGCTCTGGCTCGCTATGCGGGGGTCGCCAAGCGAACCTTGATCGCCTACAAGGAACGCCGCCGTCGTGACGTGGCCCCGTTTTTGGGTCGGGTGCTGGCTGCTGGCTTGACGGCGTTGCTGCCGGGCGGTCCTCGCGCCAGTCCGTGGTGCCTGGTTCCAGCCCCGAGCCGACGGACCGCTTCCCGGGTTCGCGGCGGCCCGCACGTCCTGCGAATCGCCTCGGAAGCCGCTCGGCTGACGGGTGGTTATGTCGCGCCCGCCCTGGTGCTGACCGGTGGACGGGACGCGGTCGGCCTGAGCCGGGCTGAGCGGGCGGCCAACCTGGAAGGGCGGCTTCGCTTCGCCGCGGCCGGCCGTCCGCCGCCTGGTGCGCGGGTCGTGGTGGTGGACGACGTGATCACCACAGGCGCCACGTCCGCCGCATGCGTCACGGCGTTGAAAAACGCGGGCGTGCCGGTGGTGGCGGTGCTCGCCCTGCTCGCGACAGTCTGAAAGCAGCCTGTCCCACGTCCGAAACCCGAACGCGTCCTGGCCCGTGTCCATCCCCGTGAATCCGCTGCGCCGAGACCCGGCGGCGTTCCAAACCGGAGGGGTCCGAAACCTGAAAGTGCCCTGGCCCGAGTCGATCCTGTGCCGCTGCGCCGAGACCGGCGGCGTCCGAAACTTGAACGCGCGGTGGCCCGAGTCCATGCCGTGAATCCGCTGCGGCGGGACGGGCGGCGTCCGAGACGGGCGTCGTCCGAAACCCGAACGCGTGCTGGCCCGAGTCGATCCTGTGAATCCGCCGCGTCGAGGCGGGCGGCGTCCGAGACGGGCGTCGTCCGAAACCTGAACGTGCCCTGGTCCGAGCCCGTCCCGCGAATCCGCCGCACCAAGACGGGCGGCGGCCGAGATCGGCGGCGTCCGAAACCCGAACGCGTCCTGGCCGAGTCCATCCCCGCGAATCCGCCGCGCCAAGACAGGCGGTGCCCAAACGAAAAGCCGGTTATGCGGAAACCGATCATCCGCTCCGGCCGCCGCCAAAACGGAACGATTCCAAAAACCACCCACCCGAAAAACTTTCCCCGTTTACTCGCCAGGGAGGTAACCCGCGCTCGAACGCCCACTACCGCCAGGTGTCACCTACACGAGTGATGTCAAGAGGGAACCTCCCACGGCCGTCGCCCGTTGTCCGGGCATGAGGGTCAAGGCCGGAATCACCCCCGAACCGGGGCAGTTCGCCGAGGTGGCGGCTGTGCTCAGGGGGTCGGTCACCCTCGGCGTCCGAGGTGTCGCCGGGTTGAGCCGTCCGCGTGAAACTTGGGCACGCGCGCTCGGCCTTCCGGGCGGCGGTTTCGGGCTGCGCACGCATGATTCACTGCGCCCCGTGACGAGTTCCCGGATCGTGACATCCCCCGGCTCGGGGGCTGTTGCGGACGGCGTGATGAAGCTAACGTGCACCGCTATCAGCAATACCCGCAGGCAGGGAGGTGTGCAGCCCATGTCCCTGGCGCCGGCGGCCCGCTGAGTCCGCGTTCGCGCTACCGCCACGAGACGTCGTGATCCGGTCGCGAATTCTTTATCAGCCCGCCGAACCCGTGCAGTAGCCGCTGTAGTACCGGTGCCGTGAGAACACAACAGCTCGCAGTTTCCTCAGCGAGGGAGGTCGTGTATGGACATCGTCGTTAAGGGCCGCAACGTGGAGGTGCCCGAGCATTACCGGGCGCTTGTCAGCGAAAAGCTGGCCCGCCTTGAGCGCTACGACAAGAAGGTCATCCGCTACGAAGTGGAACTCTTCCACGAACCCAACCGCAGGCAGGCCAAGAGCTGCCAGCGCGTCGAGATCACCGGGAAGGGCCGCGGTCCGGCTGTTCGCTCCGAGGCGAGCGCGGCCGACTTCTACGCAGCGCTCGACTCCGCCGTCACCAAGCTGGAAAACCGGCTCAGGCGGACACACGACCGCAGGCGCGTGCATTACGGACGCAGCCGTCCTGAGTCGGTCGCCGAGGCGACGTCGATGGTCGGCGGATCCGATGCCGTCGCCGGGCCCGCCATGGGCACGGCCGTCCTGGACGCACCCGACGCGACCGAACCCATGGTGAACGGTTTCGCGGCGACGAGTGCGGGCGACATTCCCCGGCAGGGGCGCTGGGAAGACGAGGACCTGGGCCATCAGCCCGGCCGCGTCGTCCGCGAGAAGCAACACGACGCGGACCCCATGACGGTGGACCAGGCTCTCTACGAGATGGAGCTGGTCGGCCACGACTTCTACCTGTTCAACGACTCCGAGGCCGGCCGGCCGAGTGTCGTCTACCGGCGAAAGGGCTTCGACTACGGCGTGATCCGGCTGGGCTGATCCCACCCGGAACAACCTCTCCGGCGGGGCGCCCCCCCCCCCCGCGGGGGCCGGGCCCCGGCCCCCCCCCCCCCCCCCGCCCCCCCCCCCCCCCCCCCGGGGGGGGGGGGGGGGGGGAAAAAAAAAAACAAACCCCCACCCCCCACCA
>NZ_JBHZAG010000118.1:0-23627 GCF_042754125.1 Amycolatopsis sp. NPDC059235 | reverse complement strand
GAGGAGCAGCGTGCACGGCCCCCCGGGCCGGGCGCGCTGCTCCTCGACACGCCGACTTAAAGGCGATCCCGCCGCGACGGCGGAGCCGGCGCCATCAAACACAGTTCGCGGGCCGAGCCAGCGCAATCAACCCAGCGCCATCAACCCCGCGCCGCCGTCAAACAACCATGAATCCACTCAACCTGCATCCGCATGAGATTCTCCGCGACCTCCTCAGCCTGCGGCGTCATATGCGTCGCCCCCGCGAGCGGCAGAAAGCCATGCGCGCGCCCCTTCGCCAGCAATGCCGAGGAAAGCCGAAGCGCATGCGCCGGAAAGACATTGTCGTCAGCCAAACCGTGCACAATCAGCAACGCTCGCTCAAGCGAACCCGCCCCCGCGATGAGCGAATTGTGCTCGTAGCTTTCCGGTTCGTCGTCCGGCTTTCCGAGGTAGCGCTCGGTGTAGTGGGTGTCATACAGCGACCAGTCGGTGACCGGTGCGCCCGCGACCGCCGCGTGGAACACGTCCGGCCGTCGCAGTACGGCGAGCGCGGACAGGTAGCCGCCGTAGGACCAGCCGCGGATCGCGACCCGCTGCAGGTCCAGCTCGGGGTGCGCCTCGGCGGCCGCGTGCAGGGCGTCGACCTGGTCGGCCAGCGTGACGTCGGCGAGCTTGCCGGCGATCTCCTTCTCCCACGCCGGTCCGCGGCCGGGCGACCCGCGACCGTCCACGACCAGCACGGCGAAACCCTGGTCGGCGAGCCACTGCGGCGTCAGGAAAGCGTTGCGGCTCTGGAGAACCCGCTGCGCGTGCGGGCCGCCGTACGGGTCGAGCAGCACCGGCAGCTTGCCCTCATCGGGCTCGTATCCACGCGGCAGCACCAAAGCCCCGCGCAGCTGGCGTTCGCCGAGGGTGAGCCAGGTCAGGTTCGGCACGATCTCCGGGTCCACAGTGGACGATTCGATCGAACCGACCTCGATGCCGTCCCGCAGCACGGTCACCTTCGGCCCGCTGTGGTCGAGGCTCCACGACGAAAGCACCGTGAGCGCCGCGCTGCCCGAACCGACGTGCACACCGTCCGTTGTGGACAGTCGGCTCACCGTGTCGCCTTCGGTGCGGTACAGGTGGATCTGCGTCGGGTCGTTTTCCGAAGCGGTGAAGAGGATTTCCTCGCCGACGTGCAGCACCATCCGAAGCTGCATCCCCGGCGGCGTGACCGGCTTGCCGTCGACCAAGAGCCGGTGATCGCCGTCAGCCGAGCTTTCCACCACCAGCTTGCCGTCCGCGGTCCACGCGGGCACGCCCTGGAAGATCTCGACCCAATGCTCGTCAGTCTCGGTGTGCACCTCGGCGACCGAGCCGTCCGCCGGGTCCAGCGCGAGCACGGTGAGCTTCTTCTGGTCTCGCGGCTGCACGGCCAGCAGCGGCTGTCCGGCCGCCGACCAGTGCACGGTGACCAGGTACTCCCAGTCGCCTTGCGCCACATCGACGCGGCTGCCGTCCAAGCCCAACACAGCCAGCGACACCACGGCGTTCGGCGAGCCGGCCGACGGATACGCGACAACGTTCGCCGGCTGCTGCGGGTTCGCCGGGTCGCCGATCGTCCAGCGCGGCACCGGCCCGCGGTCCGCGCGCTCCACGATCACGCTGCGCCCGTCCGGCGCCCACCAGTAGCCGCGCGTGCGGTCCATCTCCTCGCCCGCGATGAACTCCGCGAGGCCCCAGGTGACGTCCTCGTTGTCCTCGCCGACGAGCACGCGGTCCTCGCCGGTCGCCAGCTCGATGACGTGCAGCCGCCGCTCGCGCACGTACGCGACGTGCGTGCCGGTCGGGTTCGGCCGCGGGTCGATCACGGACCCGTCGACCAGGATGCGCGTCTCGCCGCTCGCGAGGTCGAGCGTGTACAGCTTCCCCGACAGCGTGAAGGTGACGACGGTGAACGCGTCGTCGACGCCGAAAGCCACCACGCCGCCGCCGGTCTCCCGGGCACGCTCGCGCCGCGCCCGTTCCTCCGGCGGCAGGTCCTCGTCGCCGGACACCAGCTCGGCGGCGTCGATCAGCTTCGTCTCCTCGCCGGTCGCGAGGTCGAACGACCACAGGCTGTGCCGCGGATCGGTGCCGGTGGCGCTGCGCAGGAACAGCACCCGCGAACCGTCCGGGGCGACCCGGAACTGCTTGGGCGCGCCGAGAGTGAACCGCTGGGTGCGGGCTTGCTGGCGGAGGAACGGAACGTCGTCGAGTGCGAAATCGGTCACGACCAGCACTCTTTCAGATCATCAGCCGGGCACGCCAACACCCTGCAACGCGGCCCGCTGCTCGTCGACGTCGTAGGCGGGCTCCGGGAACTGCGGGTCCATCTCGGTCAGCGTCTCGACCAGCAGCTCGGCGACGGCCCAGTTCCGGTACCACTTGCGATCGGCGGGCACCACGTACCAGGGAGCGTGCTCGGTCGACGTGCGCTTCAACACGTCGGCGTACGCCTTCTGGTAAGCAGGCCACTGGCGGCGCGCTTCGATGTCCGACGGGTCGAACTTCCACCGCTTCTCCGGCCGGTCCAGCCGCGCGGTGAGCCGGTTGAGCTGTTCCTCCGGCGAAATGTGCAGGAACACCTTCACGATGGCAGTGCCGGTGTCGGTCAGCTCCTTTTCGAACGCGTTGATCTGCGCGTAGCGCTGCCGTCGCTCTGCGGCAGGGAGCTGTCCGAGAACTCGCGGCACCAGGATGTCCTCGTAGTGCGACCGGTCGAACACGCCGAGGTGACCCGGCGTCGGGAGCTTCTTGCGGATGCGCCACAGGAAATCGTGCTTGCGCTCGGCGGCCGTCGGCTTCTTGAACCCGGAGTACTGCACGCCCATCGGGTTCACCAGGCCGAGCACGTGGCCGACGGTGCCGCCCTTGCCGGACGTGTCCATGCCCTGCAACACCAGCAGGACACTGCGCGCGCCGCCGCCGATGCCCTCCGCGTACAGCGCTTCCTGCAACCCGGCGAGCTGTTCCCCGGCGGACTCGAGTTTCTTGCCGCCCTTCGCCTTCTTTTCCGGCCCCACGGGCGACGAAGCCGGGTCCGGCAGCTCGTCGCCCGCCCGGAGCGCGTCGCGGACCCGGTTTCCGTTCTGCTGCTTCTTCGCCATCCCGGGACGATAACCGCACCGGCCGCCGAT
Source organism: Amycolatopsis sp. NPDC059235 (assembly GCF_042754125.1). Classification (NCBI taxonomy): domain Bacteria; kingdom Bacillati; phylum Actinomycetota; class Actinomycetes; order Pseudonocardiales; family Pseudonocardiaceae; genus Amycolatopsis; species Amycolatopsis sp. NPDC059235. The sequence continues at coordinate 20,484 of NZ_JBHZAG010000118.1, read as the reverse complement.
CCCGGGGACTTCTCCGCCGGAGCGGACGGGTGTCATCCGGTCGAGCGAGCCGCGCAGCGAATCGCCGGGCAGACCCCCCGATTGCGCAACGAACGACGAGGGAAAGCAACGTTTCCCGGCTGAACTCCCCGCGAACGGCCTCTAGCCTGAACGCATGACAGCGTCCGTCCAGCCTGCCGGCACCGCGCGTCCCGCCTCCTCCGACGCCTTCATCGCGCTCGACGAGCAATGGAGCACGCACAACTACCATCCGCTGCCGGTCGTGATCGCCGAAGCCGAGGGCGCTTCGGTGACCGACGTGGCCGGCAAGTCCTATCTGGACTTCCTGGCCGGCTACTCCGCGCTCAACTTCGGCCACCGCAACCCCGAGCTGATCGCCGCCGCGACCGAGCAGCTGGGCCGCGTCACGCTCACCTCCCGCGCGTTCCACCACGACCAGCTCGGGTTGTTCTGCCGCGAGCTGGCCGAGCTGACCGGCACCGAAATGGTGCTGCCGATGAACTCCGGGGCCGAGGCCGTCGAGTCCGCGGTGAAGGTCGCGCGCAAGTGGGCGTACCAGGTCAAGGGCGTTCCTGCGGGCACGGCGGAAATCGTGGTCGCGGCGTCGAACTTCCACGGCCGCACCACCACCATCGTCTCGTTCTCCGACGACGAAACCGCGCGCGCCGACTACGGGCCCTTCACGCCGGGCTTCGTCCAGGTGCCGTACGGCGACGCTGAAGCGTTGAAGGCGGCCATCACGCCGCGCACCGCGGCAGTGCTGATGGAGCCGATCCAGGGCGAGGCAGGCGTCGTCGTGCCGCCTGAGGGGTTCTTCGCCGCCGTGCGACGGCTGTGCGACGAGAACAACGTGCTGATGATCGCTGACGAGATCCAGTCCGGTCTCGCGCGCACCGGCACCGTGCTGGCGCTGGAGCACGAAGGCATCCGCGCGGACCTGTACACCCTGGGCAAGGCTCTCGGCGGCGGCATCGTCCCGGTGTCCGCAGTGGTCGGCAGCCGGGACGTCCTGGGCGTGCTGAAGCCGGGCGAACACGGCTCGACCTTCGGCGGCAACCCGCTCGCATGCGCCGTCGGCCGCGCTGTGGTGCGGATGCTGCAGACCGGCGAGTATCAGAAGCGGTCCACTGAACTAGGCGCGCACCTGCACGAGCGGCTGGCGAAGCTGGTCGGCGACGGCGTCTCGGAGGTACGCGGACGCGGCCTGTGGGCGGGCGTCGACATCGCACCCGGCGGTCCGACCGGGCGGGCGGCGTCCGAGGCGCTGGCCGGGTTGGGCGTGCTGTGCAAGGAAACGCACGACCGCACGCTGCGCGTCGCGCCTCCGCTGGTGATCACCGAGGCCGAACTGGACCGCGGCGTCGACGCGATCGCTCAGGTCGTGCGCGGCTGACCTGCTCGGCTGGATTTGCTCAGTTGGCCTGCTCGGTGACCGCCGTTTTCCGGGCGGCGGTCACCGGGTGGGCATCACCGCGACGGTCGATCCGTCCGGCGAGGCAGTCACGTCGATGCCGCGGCCGTACTCGTCCTGGACGGACGTGCTGAGGCTCCAGGTGCCGTCGTTCTCCCGCAGCGCCACCGAAACCTTGTCGCGCGGGAAGCCGGGCATGCGCTCGTCCACCTTCGCGAGGATCGTGGGCAGCGCCTTCGCCGACAGCTCCGACAACCTGAACAGCGGCGCGCCCGGATCCGGCTGAATCGGCGAAGGCCGGTGTTCGACGAGACGTCCGCGATGCCAGTCGTAGTCGTCCGAAGTGCCCGGGCCGGGGCCGGGCACCTGGAACTCGACGTGGTCGGTGCGGATGATCGCTTCGTACGCCTCCGGACGGCCGCTCAGCTTGATCAGCAGCGCGGCGACCTCCCGGAAACCGTTCTCCGTGAACGCATCCGTGGTGAGCGCCGGAACGCCCTTCGCGTCCGCGACCAGCTCGCGGCTGCTGTCCTTGCCCGACCGGACGGTCATCGTGATCCCGACGTCCTCGCGGCTGATGCGCACGAGCGCGTCCGCCGGGTCTCCGCCGAACCGCGCGACGAGGCCGGGTATCGCCGCGAAATTGACCTCGCTCGCGGCGAACTGCTTCGCTCGGGGGCTGACGCTGCTCGAGTCGCGCTTGACGGTGCCGCCGCGATAGCTGAGGTAAGCACCGGGAATTGTGGCGCGCAACTGGTCCGATTCCACTGTCAGGTCTTCGAAACGCTCGCTCTCGGCAGACAGTTTCGCCATGCCAGCGCCTAAATCGTCCGCAGTGAACAGATCCGGCGGGGAGAGAAGCTGGCCGAGGACGTCGTCACGGATCGGCACGAGCAACGCCGCTGCGACAACGAGCGTGCTGACTGCTGTCATCGCCAGCCGCCCGGCGGCATTCCCCAGCCGCGCTTCAGGTTCCGGCGTCCGCTCCTCGCCGATGACTCCGACTTGCCACGACCGCTCAGCCCATTCTCGCGGCGGGTCAGCGTCCACTATGACCACCCCGGGATATCGCGGGCTGTGCTTGACCACGACGACCGCGCCCGGCTGGCACGCGCCGGAACGGAGTGGATGGATCAGCTCCCGGACGGTCGCCCTATACGCAGTCTCATTCGGCGGCGCGACGACCAGCTGCAGCTCGGTGACGTACGCGTCGTTGATCTGCGTCCCGGTCGTTTTCAGGCGCTCGACCTTGGCGAGCGCGCGGTCGCCGTGCTGCTGGACGAAACGCATGCCCTGCGGGGAGGCGGTCCCGCGCAGCGAGCGGGCGGTGCTGCCGAGCGTCAGCACCAGGATGGTGAGACCAAGGCCGATCGATGCGGCAGCGAGGTACCAGCCGTAGCCGAGAACGAACCCGCCGATGATGCCCGCGATCGCGAGCCCGAGCGGCAGCGCGTACACCAGCCGCAGGAACCGGATCAGCCGGATCGCCGGAGACCGCCGCGGTTCTGGTGAATTGAGCACAATCGGTGTGTTTACTGCACTCCGGGCGAAGCCACCAGACGGGGCGCCCATTCAGGCCGACGTCACCTCGACGCCGCTCAGCCCGGTGTTGTCCTGCTGCTGCCCGTCGCCGCCCGGCACGGTGGGGATGTCGCCGGTGCTGAGGCCGGAGAGGTAAAGCCCGGCCTCGGCACCGGCTTCCGCGGACTGCCGCTTGCGGCGCGCCGTTTCGATCCTCGTCACCACGACCTCGCGGGCGCCGCCGGGCAGCTGCACCACCGCGTTCGCGCCGACCTGGACGGAGCCGTCGGTGACTGTGCCGGTGACCACGACCCCGCGTGTCGGGATCTGGTAGATCTCGGAGATCCGGAAGCGGAACGGGCCGGACGGGGTTTCAGCCGGACGGCGCGAGAACAGCGACATGGGACAAGCATCGCATCACGGCCGTTGCCCGGCTCTCACCGGCTGGCAGCCACGTGGACGGCTGCGGCGAGCCGGTCGTGTTCCGGATAGGACCAGGTCGCGGAAAACTGCCGTCGCGTGTACCCGAAAGCGAGGCCGCCGCGCGGGTCTGCGAAGGACTCGGAACCGGCGGATCCGTTGTGCCCGAACGCATTCGCGCTGAGGAACGGATACCGCAGCCCCTTCGCCTGAAACCCGAGCGCGTACTGGCCCGCGTCCCCGGTCACCAGGTCGCGGCCGGTCGAATGGAGCATGGCGAACTCGCCGAGCGTGCCGGGTTCGAGCAGCGGCGGACGTCCGTCCAAACCGGACACGGCAGCCGCGTACAGCCCGGCCAGCCCGCGCGCGCTGCCGACGCCACCAGCGGAAACCTGGCCGAGCGCCCGCACCCGCCGGGTGTTGGCGAACGCCACCTGATCGAGCGGCGGCGTCGAGTCGAGCCCGTAGCCGATGCCGCCCAGACTGTGTGGACTCGGAACGTACGCCTGGAACGCCGCCAGTTCCTCCGCGCTCGCCTCCCCCGCCAGCACCTCGCGGTAGCGGTGTTCTTCCTGCTCGGGAAGTCCGAGGTACAGATCGAGGCCGTACGGCTCGCGCACCCGCTCCTCGAAGTGCTCCTGCACGGACCGCCCGGTGACCCGCCGGACCACCTCGGCGACGACCGAGAACCCGGCGAATCCGCTGTAGCCGTAAGCAGATCCCGGCCGCCAGAACGGCCGCTGCCCAGCCAAATGTTGAGCAATCACCCGGTCGTCCGCGAGTTCCCCGGCGGACAGCCCGCCGTCCGCCCCGATCACGCCGGAACGGTGGCTCAGGACGTCCCGCACCGTGATCCCGCCCTTGCCCGCGGCGGCGAACTCCGGCCAGCGGCGCGCGACCGGCTCGTCCAGGTCCAGAATGCCGTCCTGCACGAGCAACGCCACCACGAGCGTCGTCGCGCCCTTGGTCGACGAGTAGACGCCGGTCAGCGTCTCGCCCGTGACGTCGCCCGCCCAGAGGTCGACCACCAGCCGCCCGCGCACACGGACCGCCAACTGCACGCCCGCACTCGCCTCGGCCGCCACGGCGAACTCGTCGCGGACCGTCTCGAAGCCGTCCGCGACAGTCCCGTGGATTTCGATGTCCCCCATTGGTTCTCGTCCCTCCGATCGTCCGTTGTCGAAAGGAGGACCCGCGCGCCGCCGCGAATGTGACTAGGCTTCGCTCCGTGACCGCCAGGCGGACTCTCGCCCTCTTCGCCGCGCTCTGCGCACTCGCCACCCTCGTGCTGGGACTGCTCGTCGCGCCCTACGCACCGGGCACTGTGGACCAATGGGCCGACAGGTCCGCCTCGACGCTGAGCCCGGGCTTGCTCGACACACTGGTGCTGCCCACCGAGCCGTACGTGCTCATCCCCGCCGTCGCCGTCATCGCCGGAATCTGCCTTTATCAGCGCAACCGGCGAGACGCAGTGCTAGCGGTAGCAGGCCCATTTCTCGCCATCGCCCTCAACAGCTGGGCCTTGAAACCCGTGTTCGACCGCTGGAAAGGCGGCACGCTCGTCTACCCGAGCGGCCACACCGTCAGCCTGGTGGCAGTGCTGACCGTCGTAGTGCTGCTGGTCCGCTTCAAGGCGGTAACCATCGCGGTGGGCGCGGTGCTGGTCGTTTGCGCGGCCGTCGGCATGATCGGCCTCGGCTACCACTACCTCACGGACATCGCCGGCGGCGTCTGCTTCGCCGCCGCCGTGGTCACCGCGCTGCGGGCGGCGCTGTCACCGCGTCACGCGCCAGAGCCGTCAACCGGCTGATCGCACGCAGGTACTTCTTGCGGTAGCCGCCGTTCAGCATCTCCTCGCCGAACAGCTCGGGCAGCGGCACGCCGGACACGACCACCGGGATCGCCCGGTCGTACAGCCGGTCCGCCAGCGCGACCAGCCGGAGCCCGACCATCTGGTCCGGCACCGGCGTCACGTGCTTGAGGTGCACCCGCCGCACGCCGTCGAGCAGCTTCCCGTACCGCGAGGGGTGCAGCCGCTCGAGATGCGTCATCAACGCACTGAATTCGTCCACAGTGGACCCTTCGTGCGCGGCCGCGGAGGCGTCGATCTCGTCGTCCCCGACCGGCGGCGGCGCATCCGGCAGCCCGCGGTGCCGGTAGTCCGGCCCGTCGACCCGCACGACGCCGAACCTGCGCGACAACGCCTGGATCTCGCGCAGGAAGTCCTCCGCCGCGAACCGCCCCTCGCCGAGCTTGTCCGGCAGGGTGTTGGAGGTCGCCGCGACGTAGACGCCCGCGTCGGTCAGCTCCTGCAGCAACCGGCTGACCAACGTGGTGTCGCCGGGATCGTCGAGTTCGAATTCGTCGATCGCCAGCAGCCGATGCTCGGACAGCCGCGCGACCGCGTTGGCGAACCCCAGCGCGCCGACGAGGTGGGTCAGCTCGACGAACGTCCCGTACGCCTTGGGCCCCGGAGTCTCGTGCCAGGTCGAGGCGAGCAGGTGGGTCTTGCCGACGCCGAACCCGCCGTCGAGGTAGAGCCCCATCGGCCCGTCCGGAATAGCCGCCCCGCCGCCGAACAGCGACCGCAACCGAGACTTCTTGGCCTTCGCCGCGCCGATCCGCGAAGCGAACGCAGAACACGCCTCGACGGCGGCCGCCTGGCTGGGCTCGTCCGAGTTGGGAAGGTAAGTGGAAAACCGAGCCTCGCCGAACCGCGGCGGCGGCACGAGGGACGCGATCAGCTCGTCGGCCCCAAGCTCGGGAAACCGGTCGGTCAGCGCAGCTGCGGGCATGGTCGAGAAGCCTATCCGGCCCGCACCGGCGGGTCCGGCTCGCCTCAACGTCGCCAGCCGCGGCGAATCCCCCGGTCGGAGCCGCTTTCGCCCGGGCACGGGACGGGCGAGCCGGGGCACGTGTGGTGACTGTCACCGGGCCGCGGCGCTGGTCTGGCGCTGCGTCACCGAGCCGAGACGCTGGCATTGGCCGGCACCAGCAGCGAAGTGGCTGACCCGGCACCGAGGCACTGGCCCGAACGGCATCGGGGCTGAACCGGTGCCCGAGGCACTGGCCCGAACTGCGTCAGGACTGAACCGGTGCCGCGGCACAGGCCCCAACGGCATCGAGGCTCAACCGGTCACCGAGGCACTGGCCCGAACGGCATCGGGACTCAACCGGTGCCGCGGCACTGGCCCGAACGGCATCGAGGCTGAATCGGTACCGCGCCGCTGGCCTGAACGGCATCACCGGTCCTGCGCAATTGGGCCGAGCGTGGCCGATGATCGACGCGCGGACTAGCAACATTGGCATCGGGCAGCCATCGAGCGGCGGCTGGGACCGCTGCCGCCGGTCGAGTCCGGCACTTTGCGGCACGGACTGCCGGCGGTGCGCACCGTCGACCGGCCGTCAGCGAGCCAGCCGACGGCAAGCGCACCGACCGCTGGCCGCGACGACCTTCGCGGCTCGAAGGTCCAGCCGTCGCATCGTTGGCCATCTGCCGACTCACCCGTTCGAGGGATGCCGCGTGAGTTTTCGCCCGGTCGGGAGGTCCTTTGTGCGAGCACGTCTCCGGCGCCGCGAGCCGCTCGCGGTGACACTGGACGCGCCATGTCCGCAAACAGGGAGCGAGGAACCATGCCGACCCCGAACCGGCCCGATGTCCCCACTGCTGTTCCGTCTGCCGCACTCTCGTCGGTCGAGCAGACGGACACCGCTGGGCGCACCACGATTTCGTCGCTGGTCGTGCAGAAGATCGCGGCGCTTTCGGCGCGCGAGGTCGCCGGAGTGCACGCGCTCGGCGGCGGTGTCTCGCGGGCGATCGGGGCGATCCGGGACCGGATCCCGGGTTCGGGCGCGACCTCCACCGCGGGCGTCTCCGTCGAGGTCGGCGAGAAGCAGGCCGCGATCGACCTCGACGTCGTCGTCGAATACGGCGCGCGGATCGCGGAGGTCGCCCGCGACGTGCGGCGCAACGTCATCACCGCGGTCGAGCAGATTACCGCGCTCGAGGTGATCGAGGTCAACATCTCGGTCAACGACATCCACCTGCCCGGCGAGGAGGACGAACCCGAGTCGAGCCGGGTCGAGTGATCGGGTGATCGCCGGTGTCTCGGCCGGTGCCTGGTTGTCCCGCGACCTCGACACCGCGTCGGTTCCGGAGACCCAGGCACGCCAACCCAGCGCGGCGGGCAAGGCGTCCCGGGTCACGTCTGCTGGGCACCAGCGCCGCGGCACTCCGGACGGAAATGCCTCGGACCGCAGGGCACCGACGTCAGCCGGGCCAGGCCGGGGTTCCGCGGAAAGGCCCAGCGGCAACTTCGGAAATCCCGAAGCGCCGGGTAACCGCGGCCGCACCGGACCCGAACGCACCCGCCTACCCGCTGGCAGCACGCCGCACCAGGTGCGAACCACAGCACCGCAGCACGTCAGATCAGGCAGCAACCCAACGCACCGCAGCACGCAATCCCAGGAGGGCGCACGTTGAACGCAACGCAGACCGGGATCCTCGCCGGGCTGATTCTCGGCCTGGCGGCCACTCAGGGGTTCACCGCGTTTCTGGTGACCTTCGCGGTCGGCATCATCGGGCTCGTGGTCGGCCGGGTCCTCGACGGCGAACTCGACCTCGGCGACCTGTTCGGGAAGGGCCGAGACAAGTGACCCGGGCGGTCGAGGCAGGGCCGTCCCGCAGCGACCTTCCGGAGCCCGCCGAGCGCGGTTCGCTGACCATCGCCCAGGCCGTCGTGCGCAAGGTCGCGCAGCACGCCGCCGACCAGGTGCCCGGGACGATGTTCACCGAGCGCCGTGTCGCGGGGGTCAGCACCGGGACTTCCGGGGCGTCCGCGAAGGTCGGCGGATCGGACAACGACGTCGAACTGTCCCTCGATCTCGCGCTGCGCTATCCGGCTCCGGTGCGGGAAGTGACCGGGCAGGTGCGCGCCAAGGTCGTCGAAGAGGTCGAACGCATCACCTCCTATCACGTGCGTTCGGTCGCGGTGACGGTCACCGCGCTGCTGCCGGACGTGCCGCCGAGGGTGCGATGATGCGCGTCCTCGTCCGTCTTCTGTCCGCTCTGCTCGGTCTGGCCGTCGCAGCCGGCGGCGCGCTGCTGGCACTCGAAGTCGGGTGGGCTTGGTGGCAGCCCGGCAAGGCGCCGCTTCTCGTGCCATGGCCGCGGTGGAAAACCGAAATCGCCGACCTGGACTGGTCCAGCACGCCGGTGCGGATCGCCGCCGGAATCGCGGTGCTCGCCGGGCTGGTGCTTCTGTTGCTGGCGCTCGGTGCCGGCGACCGTGCGGTGCGGATGACCGATCCCGCCGACGGCATCACGGTGAGCACCTCGCCGCGGGCGCTCGCGCGATTGGTCGGACTGGCGGTGCGCGCGGAGGACAACGTGCGCGGCGCGTCCGTGACTGCCAGCTCCCGCAGGGTGCGCGTGCGCGCGACGAGCCGCCTGGAAAACGAAGAACAGCTGCGACCGCGACTGTTGGAGACCGTCTCCGCGGTGCTGGACGATCTCCCGCTGCAGCGCCGTCCGAAGGTGTCTGTGGTCGTCGACTCTCCGAAGGACCGGTGATGAGTGCTTCCGCGGCGCGTCGCGCGCAAGGTCGTTCGCACGGTGCCGAGCGCACGCTGACCTCCCTGGTCGGTGTGCTCGGACTGCTGGCCGGTGCCGGTGCGCTGGTGGTCGGCATGGGGTGGCTCGGACAGTTCCGCGGGCACCGGCCGGTGCTCGACCCGATCGCGGTCGGCTGGCTCGGCGACCACGCGCTGTACGCGCGGATCGGCGCGGTCGTGCTCGGGGTGCTGCTGCTGGTGTTCGGGCTGTGGTGGTTTTTCCGTTCGCTGCGCCCGGAACGCCGTCCGGACCTGAAGCTCGACGAGACGATCGGCTCGGAGCTGACCGTCACGGCCGGAGCGCTGGCCGGGGCCGTGCAAACGGACGTGGAGAGCGTTGACGGGGTCACCCGGGCTCGCGTCCGATCGGTGGGCACGGTGGCTGAACCGGCGTTGCGGATCACGGTCTGGCTGGCGGAGGGCACGGAAGTCCGGCGGGTGTGGGAGGACCTCGACTCGTACGTGCTGACCCGGGCCAGGGAGTCGCTCGGCGTCGAGACGCTGCCGACCGCGGTGCGGCTCGAACTCGACACGGCCGGCTCGGCACGCGTGCGCTGATCCCGCGTTTCGCCCAGAATGCCCGCATGGCCCTCCCTGTGCAGGCACCGATCAAGCCCATGCTGGCGAAGCCGGCGAAAGCGATCCCCGATTCCGGCGGCCTGCTGTTCGAGCCGAAGTGGGACGGCTTCCGCTGCCTGGTGTTCCGCGACGGCGACGAGATCACCCTGCAGTCGCGCGCGGAGAAGCCGCTGAACCGGTACTTCCCGGAGGTTCTCGCCGCACTGCGGGAATCCTTGCCGGAGCGGGTCGTGCTCGACGGCGAACTGGTGGTGGCCCGCGACGGCAAGCTCGATTTCGACGCGCTGACCGAGCGCATCCACCCGGCGGAGAGCCGTGTGCAGCTGCTCGCCGAGCAGTCGCCCGCGCAGTTCGTGGCTTTCGACGTGCTCGCGCTGGGCGACGAGTCGTTTGTGGACGAGCCGACGTCGGCGCGCCGCGAACGGCTCGAGGCGCTGCCGGGCATCGCGCTGACTCCGGCGACGACGGATCCGGAGACCGCGCGGCGCTGGTTCGAGCTGTTCGAGGGAGCCGGGCTGGACGGCGTGATCGGCAAGCCGCTGGACGAGCCGTACTCGCCGGGCAAGCGGGTTTTGTTCAAGTACAAGCATTCCCGCACCGCGGACTGCGTGCTCGCGGGCCTGCGCTGGCACGTGGACGGCGAACCGGGCGAGGCGGTCGGCTCGTTCCTGCTGGGACTGTACGACGAGAACGGGCTGCTGCACCACGTCGGCGTGGTCGGTTCGTTCCCGGTCGCGCGTCGCCGCGAGCTGGCACAGGAGCTGGCCCCGCTGATCTCTGACGGCGAAGGACACCCGTGGCTGGGCGACGCGGTCCGCGAGGGCCAGCGGATCCCGGGCGGCATCACGCGCTGGCGGTCGAAGGAACAGCCGTGGGTGCCGTTGCGGCTGGAGCGCGTGGTGGAGGTTTCGTACGAGCACACGGAGGGCGGCTATCCGTCGCGCTTCCGGCACACCGCCCAGTTCGCGCGCTGGCGGCCGGACCGCGAGCCGTCGTCGTGCGGCTACGCGCAGCTGGACGAACCGGCGCGCTACGACCTGTCGGCGGTGTTCCGGGGCGAGGTCGTGCGGACCCGCTGACCGGGCCGCCCGGGCCGGCGCGGACCGGACACGCCGCAGGACCCGCTCACTGGCTTCCCACACCAGGCGTGCCAAGCTCGTCCGAGAGTTCCGCCGAGCAGACGTGAGGACCAGCCCGTGCACCGCCGTTGCCCCAGCCGTTCCCGTTCGCGCGCCCGGCTGGTGGCGGCGACGCTGGGAGTGCTCCTGCTGGCCGGCTGCACCAGCGGGCCCTCCGTGCGGCCCGCGGTGATCGACAACAACGGGCGCGCCACCACCGCGCCGCCCCCGAGCACTGCCGCGGTGCCGCTGCCGCCGCTTGCCGAGCCCAAGAAGTCCACTTTGCGATGGGCCAACTGCGACGCGGACACCCGGCAGCGGATGGCCGCTCCGGCGCTGCCCGATTCGCTGCACGTCAGCTGTGCGCGCCTGACTTCCCCGCTCGACGCGCCCGACGACTCGCAGCATCTGCTCGCCCGCATCCTCGTGCTCAAGGCAGGCGACGGCCCGATCCCGCTCGTGGTGGTCAACGACGTCGGCGGCGAGCCGGGGTCGCTGTTCGCCGCGCGCCTCGCGGCGAAACTGCCGCCGGAGTTCCTCAAGAAGTTCTCGCTGATCGGCGTGGACCGGCGCGGCACCGGGCTGTCCGGCGGAGTGCAGTGCGTGCCGCTGGAGGTGCGGTCCGACCTGCTGGGCGCGGACCCGGCAGAGGGCGGCCTCGGCGAGGTGCTCGACGCGGCTCGCCGGGCCGGTCAGCAGTGCGCGCTCGATCTCGACACCGCGCAGACCGCGCTGGACAGCTGGCGCACCGCCGGAGACCTCGACCAGTTGCGCAAACAGCTGGGACTGGACCGGCTGAACGCGCTCGGCCGCGGCGACGGCTCGAAGGTGCTTTCGGAGTACGCGGTGCGTTATCCGGCGCAGGTGGGCCGCATGGTGCTGGACGGCATCCCGGACCCGGGCGCGGATCGTGCGGCCGTGCTCGACGCGGTGGCCGCTGGAGCCCAGGCGACGTTCGACGCCTTCTCCGCCGACTGCGCCGCCCGCAACTGCCCGATGGGCGATGCGAAAGCCGTGCTGAAGACGGTGACCGACCGCCTCCGTACGTCCCCTGTGGACACTGACGACGGCGTGACGATGAGCCCGGGCGTGGCGACCTACGCGGTGTACCAAGGACTCGCCGACCGCGCGAACTGGCCCGCCCTCGCCGACGCGCTGAACACCGCGAAGAACGGCGACATCACCGCGCTGGCCGGCTTCGCGAATCCGATCGTCGCGGACGTCCGCGGACGCACGTCGCGCATCGGCGGCACCATCGCGACCCGCTGCAACGACTCGACCACTCGGCTGCCCGCCGATCAGCTCGACCGCGCCGCGGCGGGAATGCGCGCGAAATACCCGCAGTTCGGCGCGGCGGTCGCGCAGGAACTCGCCTGGTGCGGAGCCTGGCCGGTCCGCCGAGAGGCGCTGCCTCCCGCGGGCGCGCCGGGCGCCCCGCCCATCCTGGTGGCCGCCACCGCGACCGACCCGGTGACGCCGCAGATCGGCACTACCCGGGCCGCGGACCAGATGCCCAGCGCCGTGACCGTCACGTGGCAGGGTGTCGCGCACGGCGCGGTCGGCCAGTCTCCCTGCGTCACCTCCGCCGCGCAGTCCTTCCTGATCGACGGCAAGATCCCGGACAACGGCACGCTCTGCCCGGCCTAGGGATCGACCGCGCTTCCTCCCGCGCCTCGCGGTTTCCGCGGCGACACAGCGGCTGAGCGATGCCAGCTGGCCGAGACAGCGCCGCCATCCGACGCGCAGCATCCGGCCGAATCGTTCGCCCCGCTGTGGTCTGAGGTGGCGGGACCGGGGCTGCCCCGCCGAAGTCGTTTCGAACACCCCACCAGTATCTCGAACACTTGTTCGAGAAAGCATCACTCAACCCGGCGGGATCAACTCACCCACACGAGACGGAAGATCTCACCGCGAGTGCCGAAAACCCCGGCAGCGCACCAAATTCCGCCACTCGCGCCCAGGAACGCACCCACGCGCAGGGAGCCAGGCAAGATTTCCAGGCTGTCCTAACGGGACACTGCAGGACTCGCAGCCGCCCAAGCCGCCTCGATCATCCGGAAAACCTCGTCCACCGCGGCTTCCGGATCATCCGCCTCGCGAGCCACCGAATAGGCGTCGACCACGAACCGGGCGATCGCGCGGCAGGCCGTCGGAGTCCGCCCGAGCCCGGGATCGGCCGCCATCGCCGCCGCCAGCGACTCCGCGTGCCGCAGCCGCATCGATTCCTCGTACTCGCGCAGCGCGGGCGACCCGTCGATCATCCGCCAGACCGGCGCGACACTGTCCGCCGTGCAATGCCGCACCAGCGCCTGGATCTCGCCCCGCAGCGCCGGAATCAGCGGCTCGGCGGGCTCCCGTCCCTCGACCGCTCCCCGGAGGCTCTCCTCGAAGGTCGAGTCCTGCTCGAAGACCAGCGCTTCCTTCGAGGCGAAATGCGAGAAGACCGTGGTCACCGCGACGTCGGCCTCGGCCGCGATGTCCCGGATGCCCACCTCGTCGTACCCGCGTTCGAGGAACAGCCGAAGCGCGGTGTCGGCGATCTTCTGGCGGGTCGCAGCCTTCTTGCGCTCGCGCCGCCCGGACGGCTCAGTCATCCGCGGATGCTATCAGCCACAAAACCTGGCCGATTACCAAAAGCTAACAGTTAGCTTTTAATCGCGGCAAGAGCTACTGCCGGTACCCCTCGACCTCGCCCACCGACCGCACCGAAGCCTCGTCCGGATCGTCGTCGAACTCGACCCGCGCCCGCCGCTGCCGCAGCAGATCCCAGCACTGGTCCAGCTCCTCCTCGGCCCGGCGCAGCCGCTCCCGGTCGTCCGAGGACAACCCGACCCCGATCGCCCGGTCGCGCAGCTCCTTCTCCTCCGCGATCAGCTCGTCGATCCGCCCCAAGATCCCGTCAGCCACATCAACCTCCAAGACAGCGTCGGACACCCACCAGGACGCTACCGCGCCGCGGGGAATTCCCCACCCGGCTCGTTCGTTGAACCACCCATGAGCACAGTGGAACTGACCGCGGACAACTTCGACCAGACCGTGACCGACAACGAGTTCGTGCTGATCGACTTCTGGGCAAGCTGGTGCGGCCCGTGCCGCCAGTTCGCACCGGTGTTCGAGAAGGCGTCGGAAAAGCACGGCGACATCGCCTTCACGAAGGTGGACACGGAAGCCGAGCAGCAGCTCGCCGCGGCGTTCAACATCCGCTCGATCCCGACGCTCGCCGTGATCCGCGACAAGACCCTCATCTACTCCCAGCCCGGTGCCCTTCCGGAAGCCGCGCTGGAGGACCTCATCCGCCAGGCCCGCGAGGTCGACATGGACGAGGTGCGCAAGGCCGCCGCCGCGCAAGAAGCCGAGCAGGCCTGAGCCCAGCCACCACAGGCGCACTACCCGGGGAAACACGAAGGCCCGGCACCCACCAGGGTGCCGGGCCTTCGCGATGGTTCAGGACCGGGTGACGAGCCCGCGCAGGAAGAACGCGAGGTTCGCCGGCCGCTCGGCCAGCCGTCGCATGAAGTAGCCGTACCACTCGTCGCCGCAGGGCACGTACACGCGCATCGTCTCGCCTTCGCCGGCGAGCCGCTTCTGCTCCTCGGGCCGGATGCCGTACAGCATCTGGTACTCGTGGTCGCCGGTCGTGCGCCCGGCGTCGGCCGCGAGCTTGCCCGCGATCGCGATCATCCGCGGGTCGTGCGAGGCCACCATCGGGTAGCCCTTGCCCTCCATCAGCACGCGCAGGCAGCGCACATAGGACTTGTCCACTTCGGACTTGTCCTGGAACGCCACCGATTCCGGCTCGGCGTAAGCGCCCTTGCACAGCCGCACACGCGATCCGGGACCGGACAACTCGCGGCAGTCCTGCTCGGTGCGGTGCAGGTAGGCCTGCAGCACCGCGCCGACCCACGGGTACTCGGCGCGCAGCTCGCGGAGAATGCCGAGCGTCGAGTCCGTGGTGGTGTGGTCCTCCATGTCGAGCGTCACCGTCGCGCCGACCGCGTCCGCCGCCGCGCAGATCTTCCGCGCGTTCTCGAGCGCGACGCCTTCGCCGTCGCCCGGCAAGAACTGCCCGACCGCGGACAGCTTCACCGAGACGTCCGCACCCTTGGCGAGGCCCTGTTCGGACAGCGCGGTCAGCAACTCCTCGTACGCCTGCACGGTGGCGGTGGCCTGTGAGGCGTCAGTGGTGTCTTCGCCGAGGTGGTCGATGGTGATCTTCCGACCGTCGGCGGCCAGTTCCCGTGCGGCGCGCACGGCGTCGGCGGTAGCCGAGCCGGACACGAACCGGCGCACTACGGCCCGGGTGACCGGTACCGCTTCGATCAGCGCACGCATCCGCCGCGAACGAGCGGCGGCGAGCAACGGGGCACGCAGCATGGCGGTGTCTCCTTCTCAGCCCTGGTGCGGGTAGCGCACGGAGGTCGGCGGCACGAACGTCTCCTTGATCGAGCGCGGGCTCGTCCAGCGGAGCAAGTTGAAGACCGAACCGGCCTTGTCGTTCGTGCCGGAGGCGCGCGCCCCGCCGAACGGCTGCTGGCCGACGACAGCGCCGGTCGGCTTGTCGTTGACGTAGAAGTTGCCGGCGGCGAACCGCAGCGCCTGAGACGCCTTAGCGACAGCCGTGCGGTCGTTCGCGATGACGGCGCCGGTCAGGGCGTACGAAGCGGTCTCGTCGACCAGCTTCAGCACGGAGTCGAACTCAGCGTCTTCGTACACGTACACCGACAGGATCGGCCCGAAGTACTCGGTGCTGAAGATCTCGTGCTTCGGGTTCGTCGACACGAGGACGGTCGGCTGCACGAAGTAGCCGACACTGTCGTCCGCTGTGCCGCCGACGAGGATCTCGACCTCGCTGTCGTTCTTAACGCGCTCGAAGAGCGAAGCGTGCTTGTCGAAGGCGCGACGGTCGATCACCGCACCGCCGAAGTGCGACAGGTCGGTGACATCGCCGTAGCTGAGCGCGGCGGTCTCGGAAGCAAGGCCATCCTTCAGCTGCTCCCAGAGGCTGCGCGGCACGTACGCACGCGAAGCGGCGGAGCACTTCTGGCCCTGGTACTCGAAGGCGCCGCGGACAAGCGCAGTGCGAAGCACGTCGATGTCGGCAGACGGGTGCGCGAGCACGAAGTCCTTACCGCCGGTCTCACCGACGAGCCGCGGGTAGCTGCGGTAGCCAGCGATGTTCGCGCCGACAGTGCCCCACAGGTGCTGGAAGGTCGCGGTGGAACCGGTGAAGTGGATGCCCGCCAAGTCGCGGTGCGTCAGCGCGACCTCGGAGACGGCCTTGCCGTCGCCCGGCAGCAGGTTGATCACGCCCGGCGGCATGCCGGCCTCTTCGAGCAGCCGCATGGTCAGGTGCGCGGCGAAGCTCTGCGTCGGCGACGGCTTCCACAGCACGGTGTTGCCCATCAGCGCGGGCGCAGTGGGCAGGTTGCCGGCGATGGCCGTGAAGTTGAACGGCGTGATCGCGTACACGAAGCCCTCGAGCGGACGGTGCTCCATCCGGTTCCACACGCCCGGCGAGCTGACCGGCTGCTGGTCGAGGATGCTACGGCCGAACTCGACGTTGAAGCGCCAGAAGTCGGCGAGCTCGCACGCGGAGTCGATCTCGGCCTGCGTAGCCGTCTTCGACTGACCGAGCATGGTGGCCGCGTTCAGCGTCGCGCGCCACGGGCCGGTCAGCAGGTCGGCGGCGCGCAGCAGGATGGCCGCACGGTCGTCGTAGGACAGCGCGCGCCACTCCGGAGCGGCCTTCGCGGCGGCAGCGATCGCGTCGCTCGCGTCCTGCTTCGTGGCGCTCTGGATGGTGCCGAGGACGTGGCCGTGGTTGTGCGGCTGGACGACGTCGATCTTCTCGCCGCCGCCCGCGCGCTGCTCGCCACCGACGGTGACCGTCAGGTCGACGGGACCGGCCTGACCCAGTTTCTTCAGCGCACCCTCCAGCTCGGCGCGCTCGGCGCTGCCCGGCGCGTACGTCAGCACCGGCTCGTTCTTCGGGGCGGGGGTCTGGGTCACGGCGTCCACGGCGGCTCCCTCGTTGGCTTACTCGTCGGTTGCCCGAAAGATAACGCTGCGCGGCGTTCAGGGGTTTGTTCAAGCGGCTAGAATCGCCCATATGGTTTTGTCCGATCGGCCTACGCGATGACGACCGCCGAGCCCTTCGCCGGCGCCTCGCTGCGGCACGTGCTCGCGACCCTCGGCGAACCGCTCGTGCGGGTGCTCGTCGCGCCGCGCGGACTGGGCGTTCCGGTGCAGGACGTGGTGATCCTCGACCCCGAGGACCCGCCCGAGCCCCACCCCGGCGACCTGGTCCTGGTGATCGGCGCGCGGGGCCGGTCGGCGGCTGCGGCGATCCGGGCGGCCGGACGCGCGGGAGCGGCCGCGGTGGCGGTGAAGGGCGAAGGCGGCACAGACGTCGCGGCCGACGCTGGCGTCGCACTGCTGACCGTCGGCGCGGAAGCACGGTGGGAGCAGGTCGAGGCCCTGGCACGCGGGGTCGTCGATGCGGCCCGGGCGGGCGGCGAGGCGGAAACCGGCGAGGTGCTCGGCGACCTGTTCGCGCTGGCCCAGACGGTCGCGACGCTCACCGGCGGCCTGGTCAGCATCGAGGACACCGCGAGCCGCGTGCTGGCGTATTCACGAGCCGGTGACGAGGTCGACGAACTGCGGAGGTTGTCGATCTTGGGCCGTGAAGGACCGGAACGGTATCTCGCGATCCTCCGCGAATGGGGTGTCTACCAGCGTCTGAGGGCCGGCGAAGGAATCGTGCGCGTGGACGAGCGCCCGGAGCTGGGGATTCGCCGTCGCATCGCCGCCGGGATCCACGCGGGATCACAGCCGCTCGGCACGATCTGGGTGCAGGAAGGCGCGCAGCCGCTGACCGAACAAGCCGAGGTGGCGCTGCTCGGCGCGAGCCGAACCCTTGCCCCGCAACTGATCCGCGCGCGAACCCTGCCCGATCCGCAACTGCGCCTGCGCGAGGATTTGCTGGCCGGGTTGCTGGAAGGACGCGTCGACGCCGAATCCGTCGCGGACGACATCGGTGCCGATCCGGCACGTCCAGCACAGGTATTGGCGTTCACGCTCTCCCGGCAGGAGTCCGCCGCCGCTTCGAATCGGTTGCTGCGCCGAGCGGAACTGGTGCACCTGATCGCCGTGCACACGGCGGCCTATCGACGGACCGCGCTCGTGAGCGTGCTCGGCGGCCGGGTGTACGCGTTGCTCCCGGATCTGCCGGAGCACTCGGACGCCCCCGTGCTGGCGTTGGCGAAGGAAATCGTTGGTGCAGCGCGGAAACACCTCGACGCACCCGTCCGCGCCGCACTCGGCGGGATCGTCCCGAGGCTGTCCGACGCAGCGCTGTCGCGCGGCGACGCCGACCGGGTGCTGATGGCGATGACGCGCGGGCATTGGCCGTCCGACGTCGCGTCGCTGGCCGACGTCCGGGCCGATGTGCTGCTGTCGGAAGTGTTGTCCTACTTGGGAGATCAGCCTCGCCTGCGCGATCCCCGGCTCGCGGAACTGCGCGCCCACGACGCCGACCACGGCGACATTCTGGTGCCCGCGGTGCTGGCGTATCTGAACGCTTTCGGCGACGTCCGCACGGCCGCGCGCTCGCTGAACATCCACCCCAACACCGTCCGCTACCGGGTGCGGCGGGCGTCGGAGGTATCCGGGATCGACCTGGCCGATCCGGCGCAACGGCTGCTCACCGAGTTGTTGCTGCGACTGTAAAACCGGATGCCGAGGAGGTTCGTGATCGCTAAAGTGCCTTCGTGGACCTCTTCTTCCGCTCCTGGAACGCACTTCAGAACGCCGTGAAATCGCTGGAAGGCGGGCAGTGGCTGGCCCCGTCGGGCTGCACCGGCTGGGTGGTGCAGGACCTAGTGTTCCACCTGGTCATCGACGCGCAGGACATCCTGATCACGCTCGCGACCCCCTCCGAAGCCGAGCCGACGCACACCGCCGCCCAATACTGGGAAATCGGCACCGACCTGCCGACCGGCATGGACGAAGAAGGCCTGTTCACCCGCCGCGCGGCGGTGAGCTACGGGACCACAGCCTGGCTGGCACACCACTTCGACGACCTGGCCCAAGCGGCCGGACGCGCCGCGAAGCTGGCAGACCCGGCGTCGAAGGTCGAAACCCGCGACTACGTGCTGACGGTCGCGGACTATTTCGAGACCTACGTCGTGGAAGCCACGCTGCACCACCTCGACCTGGTCAGGCATCTGTCCGGAGTGGACGGTCCAGACGCGGAATGCCTGGCAGCGACCCGCCGGACAGTGGAAGCCGCGCTGGGTTCGCCGCTGCCGTCGTCGCTGGACGACCAAAGCGCGCTCCTCGTGGCGACCGGCCGCCGCGCCGCGACCGACGACGAAAAGGCGGCGCTCGGTCCGTTGGCGGAGAAGCTGCCGATCGTCCTCGGTTAGACCGAAAGCCGTTCCGCCGCAGTCAACTGAGCAAGCGCGGCAAACGATTCGACGCGCGCAGCTGGGTCGTAAGTGCTGGTGCTGATGAGCAACTCGTCCGCCCCCGTGGCGGCGACCAGGTCATCGAGACGCGCGCCGACCTCGTCCGGAGTGCCGCTGATCTGCCCGGCCAGCGTGTCGTCGAGCCGTCGGCGTTCCCGGTCAGTCATCGGCAGCGCGAGAATCTCGTCCGCGGGCGAAAGCGGCGGGAACACGCCATGGCTGCGCGAGTACACAGTGGACCAAGCCTCGGGCACCAACAATCGTCGAGCCTCCGCTGCGGTGTCCGCCACCGCGACCGCTGTCGACACGACGACATAGGGATCGTCCACATCGGACCGGAACGCTTCGCGGTACCGAGAAATCGCCTCCACCATCGCACGCTGACCATGCGCCGGCGCGATCACCAACGGCAGCCCCAGCGCCGCGGCAAGTTCCGCGCCCGCGCCAGTCGCGAGCAGAAACACCGGCACCGACAGCCCTTCGGCCGGGATCGCGTGCACACCCTCATGCTCGCCACGGAAGAACGCGAGAAGCTCGCGGACCTGGCCGTCGAAGCCGTCGGCCGCGTCCTTGCCCTGCCCGAGCGCCCGGCGCACCGGCTCGATGAACCCCACCGACCGCCCGATCCCGAGGTCGATCCGCTCCGGGAACAAGGACTCCAGAATCCCGAACTGCTCCGCAACCACGAGCGGACGGTGATTGGGCAGCATCACCCCGCCGGACCCAACCCGAATGCGCGAAGTCGCAGAGGCAACAGCTGACGCGAGCACCGCAGGCGCGGACCCCGCGACCCCCGGCACGCCGTGATGCTCGGAAACCCAAAACCGGTGGTAGCCAAGCGCTTCAATGTCGCGCGCGAACGCGACGGTGTCCCGGATCGCCTGCGCGGTCCCCCGCCCTCGCCGCACGGGCGACCGGTCCAGCACGGAAATCGGAACGTCCACGCTCAGGCCAACGCCGTCCGCACAGCCCGAATTCCCACGCCGACGTCCGTGAGGGCCACCTTCACGGATTCTGAGTCCCTCAGGGTTCCCCTCACAGACAAGCATTCCCTTATGGGGCCCCTCACGGAATCAGATTCCCTCAAGGAGCCCTTCACAGCCCCAAGGCCCCGCCACCGCGACGCACCCAATGTGGCGTTCGGTGCATCCCACGCACCCAATGTGGCGTTCGGTGCGCCACATGCACCCAATGCCACATTGGGGCGCTAGCCCCACCCGCGAACCGCAGCCAGCGCACCCAGCCATCGAGGCACCCACATCACCCCCGCACCCCGATACGAAGCCAAAAACGCGGACGGCGGGGGGTTGTGAGGGGGGGTTTGGCGGCGGGTCAAACACCCCGCCGCCGGCGG
>NZ_JBHZAG010000117.1:0-23723 GCF_042754125.1 Amycolatopsis sp. NPDC059235 | reverse complement strand
TGTCAAGGCATCTTTCCCGCCTTGACAAGCACCCCCGAACCGTCAGCACAATCAGCTTCGGGGTGGTGGCCCCACCCGAGCAGGCGCAATGTCGCCGCCAGGCGACGAGCCGACCACGATCAGTGCTTCTCGTGAATCAACGGCCAAGGCGAAGGAAACACATCCACCGGCACCTTCACCACAGCAGGCCGCCGCGCAGCAATAGCCGCAGAAACATGCTTCTCCACCGCAGCAGCATCCTCAGCAAGCGCAAAATCCAACCCAAACGC
Organism: Amycolatopsis sp. NPDC059235; assembly: GCF_042754125.1. Taxonomy (NCBI): domain Bacteria; kingdom Bacillati; phylum Actinomycetota; class Actinomycetes; order Pseudonocardiales; family Pseudonocardiaceae; genus Amycolatopsis; species Amycolatopsis sp. NPDC059235. The sequence goes on along the minus strand of NZ_JBHZAG010000117.1, from coordinate 23,454 downwards.
CCGAGTAAGCAACTCAAAATCAGGATTAGTCAGATCCGACCCAATAAACCGACCACCATAAGTATCCCGCTGAATCCGCCAAACATTCCCAAACCGAGAATCCTCGAACAACACGGTAACCAACGGAATCCCATACTTCTTAGCCGTAGCGAACTCCTGCAGAGACCACCCAATCCCCCCATCCCCAGTAACCGCGACAACTGGCCGCCCACCAGACCCAACCGCGGCACCGAGCGCAGTAGGCATCGCATACCCCAACGTCCCCTGATACCCAGGCCACACATAAGACCGCGGCGCCCGCACCGGAAACCCGTACGTAGACACATACCCAATCTGCGTCAACTCATTGACATAAATCCCGTCCTCAGGAAGCGCCGAACGGATAGCGTCCACGAACTCCATCTGCGGCCCAGCCTGCTTCCGAATCCGAGCCTCGCAATCCTCCCGAAGCCGAACCAACTCAGCCCCCCAAGCAGCACGAGGCGCAAGCCGCTCAACCAACGCCTCCAACACCGCCACAGCATCAGCATTAACCGCAAGATCCGGCCGCCGAGGCGCACGAAGATCAGCCGCATCAATATTGACCAACGCCAGCCGAGCATCGCCGATATTCAACTGCTGCCCAAACGGCGTCAGGAACCGGCTCCCGAACGACACCACCAAGTCAGCAGTAGCCCGCAGCTCCCACAAAGCGAACGCAGGCAACGCATGCGGATCCCGAGCATCAATCGCCCCGCGCCCGTTCTCGCTCATCACCACCGGCGCGTCCAGCAACTCAGCAAGCCGAGCCAACAGCTTGAACGCCCGAGGATCCCGCATCCCACCCCCGACATGGATCACCGGCCGCGAGGAAGCCGCCAGCAACCGGGCAAGCTCAACAACATCCCGCTCCGGCGCCTCAGGCTCCCGAACCCCAAACGGCTCCCCCGGCTTAAGATCCGCGACCGCGTGAAGCAAATCCGGCCCCAGCTCCAGCGCGACAGGCCGAGGCCGCCCAGTACGCATCTGCCGGAACCCCTCATGGACGAGATCCGGAATCTCCTCAACCCGCTTAGGCCGAGCAGACCACTTAGTCAACCCCTGAACCGTGTCAGTCTGCCGAGGAATCTCGTGCAGCGCACCAAGTCCGCCGCCGACGAGCGGCGAAGGAATCGTCCCCGCCAGCAACATCACCTGCGACGAGCACGCATACGCCGTCGCCATCCCAGCCCCAGCGTTCAGCACACCCGGCCCCGGCACCACCATCGCCACACCAGGACGCCCGGAAGCCCGGTAATAACCGTCCGCCATGTAGCTGGTCGCCTGCTCATGCCGCGGAACGACCAGCTCCAGCTCGTCGCGCTTGCGGTACATGCCGTCAGTGAGCCCGTCCAGCTGGACTCCGGGAATGCCGAAGACCGTGTCGACGCCCTCGCTGATGAGCGCCCTGGCGAGCGCGTCACCGCCTGTCATCTGTGCCATGCGGATCCCTCTCGTCAAATGTCTATAATGAATATAGATCAAATCTCCGGCAGCTGGCAACGGAAGAGGCGAGCATGACTCTCGAAGGACAGGTGCAGGCCTACGCGGACCGGCTCGGCCGGCCGATCATCGTGTTCGACGTCGACTTCACGGTCATCGCGTTCAGCGTGCACGACCAGGACGTCGACCACGCCCGGTTGGCGATCATCTTGTCCCACAAAGGATCTTCGCGGGCCAAGGAGTCCATTCGGGACTATCGGGTCGGCCAGGCGCGGGAGCCGGTGCGTATTCCGCCGCTCGACGGCGGGCAGTCCCGGCTGGTCGCGCCGGTCCGGCACGAGGGACGACTGGTCGGCTACCTGTCCTCGACGATCCCCGAGGACGACAACTCCGCCTACGAGGACGACGCCGAGCTACGCGACCGTCGCGCGCAGATCGGCTTGCTGCTGGCTGCTATGGCGCTGGGCAACCGAGAGGACGAGGACCGCGCGCGACGGTTGCTCGCCGCACTGCTCGAAGGCACCGACGACCAGCGCGTCCGGGCCGCGGACGAACTGCTCGCGAGCGGCCTGCTCTCCCCCGTCCCGCACTACACGGTGATCTCAATCGCGACCCCGCCGCGGGCGGAGCCCAGCTCAGCGACGCTCCGGCTCGTACTGGACCGGGCGCTGTCGAGCATTCCCGTCTTCCCGACCCTGAAGGCGGCCGGCGCGGTGCTCGGCAGCGAGGCGATCTTGCTGGTGCCGTACGAGATCGACACCGAGCGGCTGTCGGCCCTCCTTGCCCAGCCCGCCTTCTCCGGCCTGCACGCCGGTGTCGGCGGAGCGCACGCGCCGTTGTCCGGCGTGCACCGCTCGCTGCGGGAAGCCCGGATCGCCTTACGCGGCGGCGACACCGGCTGCGTCGCCCACTGGTCGAAGCTGGGATTGGACCGGCTGCTGCTGCAACTCCCGCTCGAGGACGTTGACATCGCAGATCTCCCCGACGCCGTACGACGGTTGCTCGACGCGCAGTCCGGGCCGGATCTCGCACAGACGCTGGAGACCTACCTCGACTGCGGCTGCGACGCCCAGCGCACCGCACTGACCCTGCACGTCCACCGCAGCACCCTCTACTACCGGCTGGATCGCGTGCGGGCAGTCGCCGACGTCGATCTCGCCGACGGGAAGGTGCGCCGGGAACTCCACACCGGACTCCGGATCGCGACGCTCGCTGGTCTTCGCTAGCCCCGCCGCTCCCAATTGACTATATTCAATGTGAACTTTTACGGAAGGGTCCCGCATGAACGCACTGCTGACCACCGTCTCGGTCGCCGACGACCGCGGGCGGCCGATCCTCGACGCCGCGACCCGGGAAGTCGTCGGCCACGCACCGGTGCACACCGTCGACCAGCTGAACGCCGCGATCGCCGCTGCCGCGACGGCCCAGCCCGCCTGGGCCGCACTGGGACACGCTGAACGATCGCGAATCCTGCACGTCATCGCCGACGACATCGACGCGCACGCCGAAGAACTCGGCGAGATCATCACCGCTGAGCAAGGCAAAGCCGGCGGCGCTGGCGAGGCCCACGGCGCCGCGCACTGGCTCCGGTCCGCCGCGGACACCGTGCTCGAACCGCAGACGCTGCCGGACGGGGCGGAACAGCACTACGTTCCCCTCGGCGTTGTCGCGTCGATCGGCCCCTGGAACTTCCCGGTGATGATCGCGGTGTGGCACGTCGCGCCGGCATTGCGCATGGGAAATACGGTGGTGCTCAAGCCTTCCGAGAACACTCCGCTGAGCGTCCTCGCCCTCGCGGAGATCTTCCGCCGCCACCTCCCCGCGGACGTGCTGACCGCGGTCTCCGGGGATCGCGAGGTCGGTGCCGCGCTCGCCGCGCATCCGAGGATCGCCAAGATCGTGTTCACCGGATCGACCGCGACCGGCCGCCGGATCGTGGAAAGCTCAGCGGGCAACCTCGCGCGGCTCACCCTTGAGCTGGGCGGGAACGACGCGGCGATCGTGCTTCCCGGGACTGACGTGGACGCCGTCGCGGACAAGTTGTTCTGGGCCGCTTTCATGAACACCGGGCAGGTGTGCGCCGCGCTCAAACGGCTTTACGTGCACGAATCGATCTACGACGACGTCGTATCCGCACTGGCCGAGCGCGCCGAGAAGGCACCGATCGGGCCAGGACAGGACAAGGCGAACCGGCTCGGGCCGGTACAGAATCCCGCGCAGTTCGAGATCGTTTCCCGGCTGGTGGAAGAGGCGCGGGCGCGCGGGGCCCGGATCGTCACCGGCGGCCTGCCGGCGACGGAACTCGGGCCGCTGTTCTATCGGCCGACAATCATCGCGGACGTCGAGGACGGTGCCGCGGTGGTCGACGAGGAGCAGTTCGGTCCGGTGCTGCCGGTGATCCGATACTCCACTGTGGACGACGCAGTGCAGCGGGCCAATGGCACTGACCAGGGATTGGGTGCTTCGGTGTGGGGTCCCGACGCTGACGAAACCGACGCGGTGGCGCAGCGGATGGAAGCGGGCACTGTGTGGATCAACCAGCACGGCGGCGTCGATCCGGCGATTCCCTTTGGCGGGACCAAGTCGTCCGGATACGGGCTGGAGTTCGGCATCGAAGGCCTGAAAGCCATGGCGGCCAGCAAAATCATCCGTCGCTGAAACCAGTGAAGGCCTCCTCGAGGGATTTCCTCGAGGAGGCCTTCACTGTGGGCCGGGGGTCAAGCGCCGCGAAGCTTTTCCCACAAGTCGGCCGCGACCGCCCGGTCGGGCGGAGCACCTCGCCACACCACAGTCTGGTCCTGCCGTACCAGCGTGATCGGGCAAAGATATTCATCCGGCAGCGCGTCGACTTCAACGACCGCGAAGGGGATGCCTCGGTCTGCCGCTTCAACGTTCAGCGCTGAGATATCTGCACCGCGCCCGGCTATTGCGGTGTAACCGGGTGAGAAATGGTCGTACAGCGAGGAGCCGTCCGCCAGTGTGAAGTGCGGGGCGCGGCACCCGGGCACGGTGGACGGTGTGTAGCTGCCCATCGTGTAGCCGGGGGCTTCCTTGCCGTCGTAGGCGATGATCGGGGAATCGTGGTACGCGTACCCGTAATTCAGGCCAGCGGCGGCGAACTGCGGCTCGTTCAATTCCCGCACCGCCGCGCCGAAAGCCGCACGTGCGGCTTCACCGTCTGCGGTGTCGTCTTCGAGATCGGCGGGAAGTCCTGGCCGTGCGAGCTTCCGCTGGTGGTTCATCGCGAAGTGCGACACCTGTTCGGTGATCGGCCGCCGCTCGGCTTCGTAGGCGTCCAGGATCCCTTCCTCTGCCCAGCCGCCGAGGTGCGCGCCGAGCAGCCAGGTCAGGTTGAGCACGTCCGCGATGCCCGCGTTCATCCCGAATCCGGCGAACGGCACCCACAGGTGCGAAGCGTCTCCGGCCAGGAACACCCGCCGGTCGCGGAACCGGTCGGCGAGCAGCCGGCGCGCGATCCAGTCCTCTTTGGACACGACGTTGTATTCGAACGCCTCGTCCACGCCCAGAATCGCGCGAATCGCCGCGTCCCGGTCGACGACCTCCTCCGCCGACGAAAGATACGTGTGCACGAGGAAGGTTTCGCTGCCATCAATCGCATACACGTGGCCGACTCGGCGGGCGTTGAACGTGTAGTAGCCCCACGCCCGCGGTTCATCCGCGGACATCAGCGAGTACAGTTTCGGCGCGCGGATACAGGTGGACTGCACGTGCTGGAGCACCGGATCGCCGCTGAGCTTCACGCCGATCTGCTTGCGCACCGACGAACGGCCGCCGTCCGCGCCGATGAAGTACCGGGCGCGTAGAGTCCGTTCACCTGAGCCGTCAGAGACCACTGCCGAGACGGAAGACGCGTCCTGCTCGACCGAATGGAATCGCGTGCGGTTGAGCAGCGTCACGCCCGGCGCGGCGGCAGCGTTCCGGGCGAGGATCGGTTCCAGGAACGTCTGGTTGATCCGGTGCGGCGGTTCCGGCGTCGCCCAGCTCGTATCGGGGCCGACGCGCGAGGTGTACCGCTCGCCGCTGGCCGGAATCGGGATGCGCGACAGTTCCCGCCCGGTCAGCGAGGTCCGGAACGCAACGTCCTGCGGATAGTCGCGCGGCAGACCAGCCGCACGCACTTCGGCCGCGATGCCGAGCCGGCGGAAGCTCTCCATGGTGCGCGAGGCGACGTGATTGCACTTGACGTTCGGCGGTTCGAGAAACTCCCGTTCCTCGACAACAATCACCGACAGCCCGCGGCTGCTCAGGTCGAGTGCGGCGACGAGACCGACCGGACCAGCCCCGACGATGAGGACGTCTGCGTCCATGGTTTCTCCGTTCAGCACGGCATTCCTTGCGCCACCACGCCAAGGTGCTCGGTCATCAGCCGACGAGCAGCATCCTCGTCACGGTCCTCAATGGCCTGAAGGATGCGGCGGTGCGCATCGACGGCACGAGAAGCCCTCTCGGCGTTGGTATGCACGGCATACACGCTTTCCCGCGGCCGGTTGAGCGCGCCGACCGACGCGGCGATCGCCGGGTTTCCGCTCAGCATCCCCAGCCGGGCGTGGAATTCCAGCGACAGCGGGTTGTACCGGCTGGCGTCGTGGACGTGTTTCTCCGACTCCTCGACCAGCGCCCGCAATTGCGCGACCTGGTCGTCGGCAGCGGCACGAGCGGCGAGCGCGGCAGCGGCGGGTTCGACCGCGTGCTGCGCTTCCAGGAGCTGTTCGGTTCGCATGCCGTGCAAATGCAGCTGAATCGAAAGCGAATCGGCGATCCGGCCGATGTCCGCCTCGGCTTCTTCCGCCGTGTTGAGTTCACGGTATTCACCGGACCAGTACAGCAACGGCTGCCCGGTCCCGCCGCCCGCCGAAACGACTTCGCCGACGAGAATGATGTGGTCGCCGCCGCCCAGCATTGTGTGCACGGTGCAGTCGAACCAGCTCAACGCGCCGGTGACCACCGGCGCACCGGTAGCCTCGGTGTGCGTCTCGACCTCGTCGAATCGCTCTTTGCTCCGGCCGCGTCCACGGCGGGCGAAGCACGCGGAAACCTCCTGCTGATGGCGGCCGAGCACGTTGATCGCGAAGACCCCGCTCGCGCGGATCTCTTCGAGGATCGGGCTGTGCGAATTGATCGACACCGTCACCAAAAGCGGGTTAAGCGAAAGGGAAACGAACGAGGTCGCGGTGATTCCGTAAAGGTGCCCGTCAAGCGCGGTAGTCACTACTGTGACACCTGAAGCGAATCGTCCGGCGGCCTGGCGGAAGCTGTCGATCCGTTGCTGGTCGGAGGTCATCGTGGTCACCTCGCTCCGTCCGGAACGCCGAGATGGCGGAAGTTGTAGACGTCCAAAGTGGTCTCACCGGAGCGAAGTCGGTCCATATAGGACTCTTCCTTCTCCGCGCGCGCACGGGACGAGGCCAGAACACGGTCGTACTCGTCCGCCAGAAGCACGACGATCCCGTCCCGGTCGGCCACGACGACGTCGCCGCGCCGAACCACCCTGCCGCGCAAGGTGATCGGACGGCCGACCGTCCCCGGCCAGGCCTTGATCGTGCCGCGGATCGAGATCGCCGTGCTGAACGCCGGGAACCCGAGCGACGCGAGCTGCTGCGTGTCGCGGACGCCGCCGTCGATGACCAAGCCGCAAATGCCGCGCGCCTGCGCCGCGACCGCCATCACCTCGCCCCAGTACCCGAACGGTGCGCCACCGGCGTCGACCACAAGCACATCACCAGGACCAGCAGCCTCGATTCCGTGGTGCAGCGCCAGATTGTCGCCGATTTGCGCGGACACCGGCACCGCGCGGCCGACGATCTGCGCGCCGTCCCAGGCTGGCCGGAACGCGGCGTCCAGGAAACAGTCCATACCGGACGCTTCGTACAGCGTCGCCGTGCCGAGCGTCAGCAGTTCCTTGGTGTCTTCGGCCAACGTGGTCATGCTTCCGCCCGCTGCAGATCGTGGTAGCCGTACTTCGCGCGGGCTTCGGCGATCGTCGCGCCGCCGAGCGCAGCGGCGAGGATCGCCTCCTCGCGCGCCTGGATCATCTCGGCGACCTCCAGCACGTCGTCCTCGCAGTCGCGTGGGATCGCGACGACACCGTCCGAGTCGCCGAGCAAAATGTCCCCGTGGCGGACTGTCACGCCGCCGATGGTCACCGGTCCGCGTTCCTCGGCCACCTCGACCCGGTCCTTGCCGGTGCGCATGAAGCGACCGCGGCTGTAGATCGGATAGCCGATGGACAGCGCGCGATGCGTGTCGCGGCAGACACCTTCAATGACCGTGCCGGAGATGCCACGCTGATGCGCGACCGCGGTCAGGATGTCGCCCCAGACCGTGCAGTCGAGGCGGCCGTCGTTGTCGAGCACGATCACCTGACCAGGCTCGACCTGGTCGATGAAGTCGCCGACCGTGCCAGCCGGGACCTGCGCGCTGACATACCGCACGGTGAACGCACGGCCGATCATGCGCTGTCCGTCGGCCAGCGGGGCGAGGCCGAGCAGACTGCCCGGCCGCTTGAGCTTGTCGAGGGCATCGGAGACCGTCGCGGTGCCGAGTCCGGCGAACCGGTCAAGGAGAGACATCAGCGCTGCTCCACAGTGACTGAGGGGAATTGGGAATCGTGCATGACCTCTTGCACGTCACGGCCGGAGCGGACGGCCTCCGCCATCCGGGCTTCACGCTCGGCAATCCGCTGCGCGAGCTCGATGACGCGTTCGGCGTCTGCAGCGGCGACGAAGACGACGCCGTTGACGTCCGCGAGCACAAAGTCTTGCGGGGCAACGGAGATACCAGCGATCTGAATCCGCTCGTCCATCGCGGCCTGCACGATGCGGCCCCGCGCGCTGACCGGAACGGCCGCGCGGGCGAACACCGGGAGCTTCAACGCTTCGCTCTCCTGGACGTCGCGGCAGGCACCGTCCACGATGACGCCAGCCACGCCGCGCCGGACCGCGGCCTCGGCGAGCAGGCCGCCCCAGCAGGAGACGTCCGTGCGGCCGTGGTTGTCGATCACCACGACGTCGTCCGGTTCGGTGATCGCGACCAGCGGGGTGGCGATGTGCGTCGCCGGTCCGGCGGTCGCCTTCGGTGCGGCGGTGACCGTGCGCACGCGACCGGCCAGAACCGTACCCGCAGGCCACATCGGCTTCAGTGCGGTGACTGCGCCGGGCAGGCCCAGCGTATCGAGCGCGTCGGAAACCGCGCAGCTGTCGAGGCCGCGCAGTGCGGTGATGATCTCTTCGGGAGACATGGTCACTTCCGTTCCCAGGTAAGGAAACCCATCGCGTTGCCGGTGCCGGCTTCGGTGCGGTAGCACGGCTCGTAGTCGACGCTGGTCACGGCGAGACCCGCTTCGTCGGCGATCCCGGCGACCGCGATCCAGTTCCGCAGCTCCGAGGCACCGGACCGCATCTCGGCGGCCGGGACGGTCGAAAGGTAGTCGGCGTCATGGTCGCGCAGGGCCTGGATGAACTCCTGGTCCAGCGTCTCGTCGATCACGAAGTGGCTGAGCCCGCCCGAAGCGACGACGCCGACCCGCAGGTCGCCGGGGAACGACCGGATCGCCCGGCCGACCGCGCGCCCGAAGTCGTAGCAGCGCTTGGCTCCCGGCGGATTCGGCTCCCAGAAGGTGTTGATGAAGATCGGCACCATCGGCAGCGTCGATTCCTGGCCGAGGAACCGCTGGTAGATGAACCCGAAGCCGTGCGGGATCGTGTGGTTCTCGTACCGCCCGGCCGGGATGACCTCGGTGGCGCCGGTGTCGAAGTCGTCGGATTGGGTGGACTGGATGATGTGCTTGCCGAGCGCGCGGTGCGTGGGCCGCATGATCGTGCGGTCCGGGACGTCCCCGGTCGCGGCCTCGGCCAGACCGGGAGCCATCGCGTCGAGCTGTGCCTGGGTGAACGGCACGTGCGCGACCTCGTCGCCCCAGAACACTGAGAACGGGGCGAGCCATTCGTCGCCGTAGGTTTCCTTGTGGTCGCTGGAAACGATCACCAGGACGTCGACGTCCTGGGCGCGAATGAAGTCCGCGAGCCGGTCCATCGACCGCTGGCAGCTTTCCCAGCGACGAGCCATCACCTCGGGAGTGATCTCTTGCGAAAAGTCCTCCCGCAGCTCGCGCAGTTCCTCGTAGCTGTACGTCTCGCCGCGGAATTTGAGCCCCTTGCTGGCGCGGTCAGCCGTGCCCCGGGTATCCCAGGCGTGCGGCGGTGGCGCCTTCAGCTGCGGTCCGTGCGACGTGCCGATCCCGGCGACGATCTCGGTCATGAGCTTCCCCTCAAAGCTGGAAGAGCGCGCGGGCGTTGTTCTCGAGGACGTCGGCGCGCTCCTTGTCACCTAGCCAGGCGATGTCGTCGATGAGCAGGTGGATGTCGTCGAACCAGCGGCCGGTCTCCGGGTCGATCTGCGAGCCGGTGCCCGGTTTCTCGGAGCCGAACAGCACCCGGTCGGTGCCGACGACCTTCATCAGTAGCTCGAGACTGTCCTGGGTGTACAAACAGGAGTCGAAGTGCAGCCGGCGGAGTTTGTCCAGATAGGACACTCCGGTGCGCACCACCGACGGAAGAAAACGGCCCACCTGGTACGGAATCGCGCCGCCGCCGTGCGAGACGATCACCTTGAGGTCCGGGAAATCCTTTAGCACGGTGGAGTTCACGAGGCTCCACACCGCGATGGTTTCTTCCTGGATGAAATGCAGGCTGTACGGCTCCCGCGCCGGCGGTTTGCACCCGGCCGCGTGCAGCAGCACCGGCACGTCGAGTTCACACAGCACCTCGTACACCGGGTACCAGTACCGGTCGCCGAGCGCGAGCGGGGTTTCCGTGCCCTCGTAAGGATCGGTGTTGAGCATCGCGCCGACGAAGCCGAGTTCGGTCACCGTGCGACGCAGCTCAGCGGTCCAGTCCCGGGGCGTCAGGTCCGGGCTCTGCGGGAGTCCGGCGACGCCCTTGAACCGGCCGGGGAACAGTTCCGTCGCGCGGTGGATGAGGTTGTTGGTCTCCTCGGTGAACCACTGCACGAGCTTGGCCGGCCGTTCGCTGTGCATCATCTGGAACGGGCGCGGCGAGATCATCTGCAGGTCGATCCCGGCGCCGTCGAGGTGCGCCAGATGCGAGATGTCGCCGAAGCTCGGGTGCGGGGCGTGATACGCGGCGGCGAGCGCGTCGTCGCTGATGGCGGGCGGTTTGCCGCCGTGCGCGCCGCGGTGCGACAGCAGCGAGGCTTTCCAGGCGTAGTAGGCGTCCGGCGCGGACATGTGGCCGTGGACGTCGATGATCACGGGATGCTCCTTGCGGTCTCAGACGAGCGGCTTGCTGATGAGTTCGTCGACGCGCGCGTCGGTCGCCGACGTGTCGTAGAAGCGCAACAGCCGGGTGCGGCCCGCGCCGGGGTCGCCGCGGTGCAGGTACTCGTAAAGTTCCTGGCGCATCCCGAAACTCGAGCCGGCGAGCTCCCAGCCGAGCCGGAACAGCCGTGCCTTCTCCGCCGCTCCGATGTCGTGGCCGCGCATGTAGAGATCCAGGAACGGGCGCAGCTCCGGGTTCGCGAGGTCGGCTTCGGTCGGCTGCATGATGAGGCCGGACGCGGCGACCTGGCGCAAGATCTGCACCATCCGCGCTGAGATGTCGGCCGACCAGAATCCGACGCCGTTGGTATTGCTCGGGGCGAGGTGCCCGCCCGGCGTCACGACCGCGTCGGCCTCGGCGCCCTTAATCGCCAGCTCGAGCGTCTGGACGTAGGAGATCAGTTCGCCCAGCTGTTCCTGGATGCCGCGGAAGGTGTCCACGCCGATGGAGTGCGCGAGCTTCTTCGCGACCGAGGTGAAGAACTTCATCCGGGCGAGGAAGCGGATGTGCGTGCTCTGCAGGCTCCAGACGTTGATCCGGCCGAGGCCCTTGAGCGCGCGCAGGGAGTCGCCGAGCAGGAAGATGCGTTCGCGCGGCAGGAAGACGTCGTCGAAGAACAGCATCGCGTCCTGCTCGTCGTACCGGTTGCCGAGCGGGTGCGAATGGCCGCTCTCCGGCGCGCCGAGCGGTTCGCGCAGCAGGATCTTCAGGCCCGGCGTGCACATCGGCAGCGCGAACCAGATGACGAAGTCTTCCGCGCCGCGTGCGGCGGTGACGCCGTTGAGGTACACCAGCACTTCGTGGGAGAACGGCGCGAGCGTGGCCAGTTGCTTGGCCCCACGCAGGATTACGCCGTCCTCGCGCTCCTCGACCACACGCAGGGCGAGGTCCGGGTCGTCGAGCGGGCTGGCGCTGCGGTCGATCTGCGGGTCGCCGAGGGCGTGGGTCAGGACGAGGTCGTTTTCCATGGCGAACCGGCGGTAATCCCGGGCGTTCTGGCCGAAACCTTCGCGGTTCTGGTCGAGTTCGTCGGCGTAATCGGCGAGACCCGCCGCGACATTCGACATGAAGTCGGGCGAACGGCCGAGCTGCCCGAGGCTTTCCCGCATCCACCATTCCGACGCGGCGAATTTGGCGCGCAATTCCTCCGGGGTCTTCGGCAGCGAAAACGCGTAGCTGACCTCGTTGCCGGTCTCCTCGGACTTGAACAGCGTCGCCGCCCGCCCCTCGGGGGTGGCGAACCGCAGGTCGAGCAGCCGGGCGAACTCGTCGACGGTCGGCTTCAGCGCGGGGTGTTCCGCGACATTCTCGATGCGCTTCCCGTCGAGCCAGACCTCGCGGCCGTCGTTGAGGCTCTTTTTGTACTGCTCGCCGGTCAGCGCCCCGGTGGCACCGGAAATGTCCATGTACTCCGACTCCTTTGTCTGTCACGGGCCCGCACCGGGCGACGATTCGAAGCTACGGAAATCGCGGCGCCACGGAATCGGTCCGCTGCGGGAATCTCCGCCAGGGGTTTCCGACACCGTGTATGAGAGTCCGACGCGGTGTCGGAAACCCTCAGCGCTGGATCGTCGGAACCGTCACCCATTGCCAGTAGGTGAATTCGTCCAGGTTCCAATGCCCGCCGTGCCGTCCGCCGTTGCCGGACGCACCGAGGCCGCCCATCGGGATGTGCGCGGCGTCGTAGATGGTCTGGCCGTTGAGCGCGACCATCCCGGCACGCAACCGCGAAGCGAAGCCGAGCGCGCGTGCGACGTCGCGGCTGTGGATCGCCGCGGACAGGCCGTATTCGGTCGCGTTGGCCAGTTCGAGCGCTTCTTCTTCGGTCGAGAAACGGGTTACCGGCGCGACCGGGCCAAAGATCTCGCTGCGGAAAGCCGCGTTGTCAGCTGTGACGCCGTCCAAGATGGTCGGTTGGTAGTACGCGCCGTCGTGCGTAGCCCCGTGCACGACCCGTGCTCCCCTGGCGACCGCGGCCTCGACGATGCCGTGCACCCGCTCGGCCTGCGCAGTCGTGATCAGCGGGCCGAGGGTCGTCCCGGGTGCTTTAGGGTCGCCGAGCCGCAGTTTCTCGGCGGCTGCTTTGAGCCGTTCGACGTACTCATCGGCGATGCTTTCGTGCACCAGATGCCGTCCGGTGGCCATGCAGATCTGGCCTTGGTGCCGGAAAGTCCCGCCGACGCCACCGGCCACGGCGCGGTCGAGGTCAGCGTCCGCCAGCACGATGAACGCGTTGTTGCCGCCGAGTTCCAGCACTACCCGCTTGAGCAGGCCGCCCGCGATCTCGCCGACCCGGCGGCCGGCGGCGGACGAGCCGGTGAACGAGATCGCGTTCGTGTGCGGCGAGCGCACCACAGCCTCGCCGGTCGCGGCACCACCGGGCAGCACGTGCAGTACGCCGTCGGGCAGCCCGGCTTGCTCGAAGATGTGCGCGAGCACCGCGCCTCCGGAGAAGGCAGTCTTCACGTCCGGCTTGACCAGCACCGCATTGCCCAGCGCGATCGCCGGGGCGACCGAGCGCATGGCGAGCATCAACGGCGCGTTCCAAGGCGCGATCACCCCGACGACGCCGACGGGGATCCGGCGGGCCAAACCCAGCGTCATCGGGTCTTCCACCGGGAGAAGATCGCCCTGCGACATCGTGACCAGCCCGGCCGCGGCGATCAGTTCGTCGATCGCTTTGTCGACCTCGTGCTTCGCCTTGGCGGGCAGCGAGCCGCTTTCGCGCACGAGCACGTCCTCGACGTCGGCGCGGATTTCGCGCAACGCGTCCGCAGCGCGAGTGAGGACGTCGGCCCGTACTCGGTACGACGCTCGGCTCCATTCAGCCTGCGCCTGCGCGGCGCGCGCTCCGGCCCGCTCGACGTCGTGCTGGTCGGCGATGCCCGCCAGGCCGACTTTCCCGCCGTCGCCCGGCGAGACCACCGGCTGCGTGCCTCCCCCGCCGGTACGCCAACCGCCGGAGTAGATCTGCCCGTCTACCTCGCGGATATCCCACCGGGCCATGTGCGTCGCCTGCCAATCCTGGTGCGGGTTCGGAATCACTGCCACAACTCGTCATTCACGCGGACCTCGATCAGCCGCGGGCCGTCCTCGGAGTCCTCGGCGAGTGCGACCCGCAGCCCGTCGGCGTCGTCGATCGTCGTCGCCTTAATGCCGAATGCCTGCGCCAACGCTGATATCTCAACGCCGCTGATGTCGGTGAGCGGATACTCGTCGCGCTCGCCTCCGCTTTTCTTCAGACCGGCGACCACGGCTTGGTACTTCCCGTTGTTCACCACGAGATACGTCACCGGCAGCCGATACCGCACGACGGTCCAGAACGCCGGCACACCGAACTGGACCACGCCGTCGCCGACCACCGCGAGCACTCGCTCGCGCCGCGCCATCGCCACCCCCGCCGCGGCTCCCATTCCCCAGCCGAGCGAGCCGCTCGCGGTGGCGAACAGCGAATCCGCCCGCGTGCGCTGGAGAAACCGCAGCAACGGCAGCGTCGAGGTGACCGCGTCGAGGACCAACAGCCGTTCCCCGCCGATGACGTCCGCGAGAATGCGCATCGCCAGCGCAGCGCTGAACTCCCCGTCCCACGGAACTTCGGCCTCCCAGCGGGCTCGCCGGGCTTCACTGTCCTTCCGCACCCGGGCAAGCCATTCGTCGCGAGAAGGCGCGCGGACCCCTGCCGCCAGCTCGCGCAGCACCGCCGCGGTGTCGCCGACCACCGCCCCAGCTGGCACGTAGCGGCGGCCAGGCTCGGCCGCGTCTTCAGAGAGATGGAGCAGAGGGACGCCGGGCGGCAGCGCCGCGACCTCGGCCGAGAACTCCAGCGGCGTCGGCATGCCCGCCAGCACCAGCAGGTCGGCCTCCGCCAGCAGCGGCGCGCGGGGGTCGAACACTCCGGCGTAGTGCGGATGATCCGTGCGGAACGACCATCGTTCGAGGTCCCGCCGGGACTCCACGAACACCGGCGCGCCAAGCCGCTCGGCCAACCGCTCCAGGTCTGACTCGGCCCGCCTCCGCGCGACGTCCGATCCCGCGACGACCACCGGCCGCCGCGCCGCGTCAAGCAGCGCGCACGCGTGTCGAACCGCTTCCGCGGCCGGGCCTTGCCGCGCACCCCGGCGGACCGGAGGCGCGACGCCGGGTTCGGCCGTCAGATGGTCTTGCGGGATCGTGAGAATCGCCGGTTGTTCCGGAACGACCGTGGTGTGCCACAGCGTCCGGCTGAGATCTTCCAGCAGGTCCTCCGCGCGGAGGTTCTGCCAGGCATGACCCACGTACGGCGCGGCTGTTTCGAGCAACCGCGGCGAAGTCGTCAACGCGCGGTGCGGGAGGGTCGCCGTCCCTTTGATGCCAGCGAGAATCGCGACGCTGCTGCGCGCGACCTGCGCCGCGTACAGATGCGCCAGGCCGTTCGCGACGCCGACGTTCGTGTGCAGGTAGGCCACGCCGATCCGGCCGGAGGCGCGCGCGTAACCGTCGGCCATGGACACCGAGATCGCCTCGTGCGTGGTCAGCACGAACTCGGGTCCGCCTCGCCTGGCGGCAAGAGCGTCGAGCACTGGTATCTCACTGGTCCCGGGACAGCAGAAGACGTGCTCGACTCCCCACTGCGCCAAGGTTTCCAGCAACCGCGCGGCAGCCGTCATGCCCAGCACGCTACGCAGCACGCCGGGTCGGGCGCTCCGACGCGGCGACGGAAGAAACCTGGCGAACTGTGCGACACGGTGTCGGGATCGGAGTAGGTTGCGGTCTCGACACCCGGCGAAAGACAAGGCGGCTCAATGACTTCTGCCCGGCACGACGGAGACACCTGGGATCTGGCGTCCAGCGTCGGCGCGACCGCGACCATGGCCGCGGCGGCGCGGGCGATCGCCACCCGCGAGGACGGCGCGCTGTTCTCCGACCGGTTCGCCGAACCGCTCGTGCAGGCAGTCGGCGTCGACCTGCTGGCCAAGCTGGCGTCCGGCGAGTCCGCCTCCGGCGCGCTCGTCGGGCAGATCTGGATCGACGCGGCCAAGATCCGCGGCAAGTTCTACGACGAGTTCTTTCTCGACGCGGCGGACGCGGGCATCGCCCAGGCCGTGATCCTGGCGTCCGGATTGGACTCGCGCTCCTACCGGCTGCCCTGGCCGGACGGAACCGTGGTGTACGAGATCGACCAGGAGCCGGTGGTCGAGTTCAAGGCCCGCACCCTGGCCGAACTGGGCGCCGAGCCCACCGCGGACCGGCGAGCGGTCGCCGTCGACCTGCGCGAGGACTGGCCCGCCGCACTGCGCGCCGCCGGTTTCGACCCGGCCCGGCCGACCGCGTGGAGCGCCGAAGGCCTGCTGGGATATCTGCCGCCCGAGGCACAAGATCGCTTGCTGGACACCATCACCGAACTCAGCGCGCCGGGAAGCCGGGTCGCCACCGAGAACCGGCCCAACCCGCGTCCCGGCGACGAGGACAAGACAAAGGAACGCCTCGACCGCATCTCCGAGCAATGGCGCGGCGAGGGTTTCGACACCGACATGACGAGGCTGCGCTACTTCGGCGAGCGCAACGAAGCGGCTCCCTACCTGACCGGGCTCGGCTGGGAGGTGCGGGGAAGCACCGTCCGGGAGCTGCTCGCCGACAACGGCCTGCCGCCGCTTCAGGACGACGATCTGCGCATGGGTGACCTTCGGTACATCACCGGCGAATGGGGCTAGCACCTCGGCCTGTCGTGAGGGGAACCCTCACGGACTCTGAGTCCCTCAGGGTTCCCCTCACGGCACGCCGCTGGCGCATCGCTCGTGGTCGAGCCATCACGCCTGGTCACGTGTGGTTCGTAGCCGATTTGTGATGGTGGTCACGGGCCGTACCGCGGGTTTGCCCCGAGCGGTCGCGAATCCCGAGCACAGTCCCCGATCCCGAAGAGTTTTCCGGTTCGGCCGCCGGCCGGGCAGGTCAACGGGAGATAACGGTTTTGTGGAGATCCGTGCGTTCCGGGCGAGGATTTGCGTGTGCTCGCCCCTGCCGACCAGGTCCGTTTCGCCTTCGAGCCGCTGTACAGCCTCTACAGCGGCTCGGCTGTCGCAGTCGAAGCGGTCGGGCATCCCGCGGCGGGCTGGGTCCAGGACCTCCTCGACGCGGCGGGCGACCAGGCCCAGCTGATCGACGCCGACCTCGACCTCGCCGCCCGCGCAGCCGCGGCGGCCCCGCAGGTCGCGGCCGGGGTGTCGCTGCATCTCAACCTGAGCGCCAGCGCCGCCGGCGCGCCCGCCGAGCGGTTCATCCCGCTGCTGCAGACCCTCGAACGCGCGGGCCGCCGTCCCGCCGACGTCGTGCTGGAAGTCACCGCCCCGCTCGCCGTCCCGAATCCGGGAACCCTGCTGCAGGGCCTGCACCGGCTCCGCGACCTCGGCTTCCGGCTGGCTTTCGACCGGCTCGGCGCCGCGGGCCTGCCGATGAATCTCCTCGCCGAAGCGCCGATCGAGATGATCAAGCTGGACCGCGCGACGTTGCGGCGGCTTCCGGCGAACGCGGCGACGGTCGCGCTCGTCGAGGCGCTGGTGCAGTTCGCCACGCAGACTGATTTGCGGCTCGTCGCGACGGGAATCGAGAACGACGCGGAACTCGACGTCGCGCGACGCGCCGGAATCCGTCTCGTGCAAGGGAATCTGTTCGCCACCGCCGCCCCCGAACGCGTGCTGCCCACCGCCGAACGCGGCGACCAGCCGGGAACCACGGCAGTCTCGCCCGCCGCCGGACTGCGGATCCCGGAATTCCTCCGCCAGGCCAAAACCCTGCCCGACGACGCGACCTGCGACGACGTCCACGCGATCCTGTCCGCCGAGCACGCGCCGAAGGCCATCGTCGGACTCGACCAGCAGGCGCGTCCACAGTGGACGATCGACCGGATGCGCTTCCTGCTGGCGGTGACCGGCCGGTACGGGCACGCCCTGTACGCCGGGAAACCCGCCGCGAAACTGGCCGGCCCGCCACGGCTCGTCCGGATCGACACCGGCACCCGCGAACTGCTGGAGATCATCGCCGACGGCGGAGCCGAGCACAGCGGCGACGACCTCGTGGTGACCGACGCGTCCGGCCGCTACCAGGGCGTGGTGCGGCCGAACGAGGTGATGCGCCGGATGGCCGCGGTGAAGGTCGAGGCCGCGGTCGCGCTCAACCCGCTCACCCGGCTGCCCGGCAGCGACGCGATCGCCCACGACGTCGCCCGCCGCGCGGACGCCGGACGGCCGTTCGTCGTCGCCTGGCTGGACATCGACCAGTTCAAACGGCTCAACGACACCGCCGGGTTCGCCGCGGGCGACGATTTGATCCGCGCCATCGGCCGGGCCCTGACCGACCACGCCCGGCGGCTCGGCGACGTCACCGTCGGGCACGTCGGCGGCGACGATTTCCTGGTCGTCTGCGGCGTCGAGGACATCACCGCACTCGCCGACGCAGTCCTCGGCCACGGCTGGTCGGCCGACGGTGTGTCCGTCACGCTCTCCCTGGCGAGCCTCGTCCAGACCGGTGCCTCAGCGGGCTCGTACCGCGAAAGCGCGCGGCTGCTGGCGCCGTTGAAGAAGCAGGCCAAGGAGATTCCGGGGTCGAGCTGGGTCAACAGCTGGCCGGGCGCCGGACGGGCACAGATTCTCCGCGGCGGCAAGGAAACGAACGGCCGGGCGCCGATGCTGCTTTCCCGGCAGTAGTCAGCACTCCGGCAGTTCGTCCGCGGTCAGCAGCGCGTGCAGCCTTCCGAGGCGCGGCCGCGCGGCTGGACCGAGCTGATCGACCAGCACTGCGCAGCCGATCAGCTCCGCCCCCGCTTCCAGCACCAAAGCACGCACTGCAAGGGCTTGATTCCCCGTCTCGATCCAGTCGTCCGCAAGCAGCACCCGGTCGCCCGGAGACAACGCCGAGCGCTGCATCCGCAGGACGTGCCGGAAACCCCGGTAGTCCGGGTCTGTCTCGCGGGTCAGCTTCTCGCCAGGGAACATCCCGGCGGCCTTCCGGATCGCGGCGAAGCCGACGCCCAGTTCCAGCGCGACTGCCCCGCCGAGCAGGAATCCCCGCGACTCGATCCCGCATACCGCGGTCACGCCTGCGTCCCGGAACGGCTCGGCGAGCGCCTTAACCACCTCGGCGAACGCCTCGCCGTCGCGGAAGACCGGCCAGAGATCGGCGTGTCCGTCGACCCACCGGAACCGGTCGAGCAGAAGAGCACGTGTCATGCCGCGATCCTGGCCGGTCGCCCCTCGGCCGGGCCAGCCGATTTCGTCACCTGGCAAGCCGGGCGCGCGCTTCCTCAGTCTGCGGCGCGAACAGGTTCACCAGGTTGCCGTCCGGATCGCGGAAGAGCAGCGAGCGGTTGCCCCACGGCATCGTCGTCGGCTCCTGCACCACCTCGGCGAGCAGCGGCCGGAGCCGGGCGAACTCGCGGTCCACGTCCTCGACCTGGAATTCCAGGATGACGGTCCGGTTCGACTCCGGCACCGCCGCCCCCGCGCTGAACAGCGCCATCGTCTCGGCGCTGCCGATCGCCAGGGTCGCGGTCTCGCCGACGAACTCGGCGAACTGCTTCGCCGGGCGGCTCGCCACGAGGCCGGTCACCTGCTCGTAGAAGGACGTCAGACGGTCGATGTCACCGGTGATGATCCGGACGGAAGTCAACTGCACGGCCAAATTCCTCTCTGGTTGCTTAGTGGCCACGCTAGAAGCAATAGTGGACAGGATCCGCCCGGTATTGCGAGAATTCTCCGCATGACCCGGCCGATCGCCCGCGTGCTGGCGCTGCTGGAAATCCTGCAGGGCGGCGGCACCCGGACCGTCGCCGAACTCGCCGGGCGGCTCGATGTGGACGAGCGCACGGTCCGCCGGTACGTCGAGCACCTGCTCGACCTGGACATTCCGGTCCGCTCCGTGCGCGGCCGCTACGGCGGGTACCGGCTCGCGCCCGGCTACCGGATGCCGCCGCTGATGCTCACCGACGAGGAGGCGCTCGCGGTCCTGCTCGGGCTGGTCGCGGGCCGGCGCGCGGGGCTGGTCACCACCTCGGTCGCGGCCGCGGAAAGCGCCGTCGCGAAGGTGCGCCGGGTGCTGCCCGAGGCGCTCGGCCGCCGGCTCGACGCGCTGCTGGAGGTCGCCGACTTCACCGCACCCGCGCGGGCCGCGCTCACCGCCGAGGCCGAAGTGCTGCTCGCGGTCGCCGAGGCAGCGCGCGACCAGCGGCCGGTCAAACTCGCCTACACCGCGGCTCACGGCCGCAGCAGCGAGCGCGTCGTCGAGCCGTACGGTGTCGTGGCGCATTCCGGCCGTTGGTATCTCACCGGCTTCGACTCAACCGCCGGGCAGGTGCGCACGTTCCGCGTCGACCGCATCGAACGGGCCGAGCCACGGGACGGAACCTTCAGCGCCCCAACGGATTTCGACCCTACTCAGCAGGTGCTCACCGGTATCGCCGAAGCCCCGCACCGGCATGACGTATCAGTGCGGATCCGCGCGACCGCGGAGGAGATCCGCGCGGTGTTCCCGCCGTCCATCGCCATCCTGGAGGCGGACGGGCCGTGGACGCGGGCGCGCATCCGAGCCGAACGCCTCGACTGGATCCCGCCCCGGCTCGCCGCGCTGGACCGGCCGTTCGCCATCGAGCGGCCGGACGCCCTCCGCGACCAGATGCGCGCTCTCGCCGACCGGCTGACCGGTTACGCCGGGTCAGACTCCAGCGCGACGTCCAGCAACGCGCCCAGCTCGTTCAACTGAGCCGCCGACAATCGGCTGAACGACGTCTTCACCACCGCATCCGCCAGTTCCTGCCCCGCCGCCCGCAACTCAGCGCCCTTCTCCGTCAGCCGATGCCGCACCGCGCGACCCGGGCCGGGCACCCGCTCGATCAGGCCGCGGTCGACCATCCGCGCGGCCAGCGTGCCGAAGGACTGGTCGGTCTGGAAGGTCAGCACGGCGAGGTCGTGCAGCGACGCCTCCGGGTGATTGTCCAAGTGGCGCAACGTATCCCACTGCACCAACGACAGCCCGAGCGGCTGCAGTGCCTGGCTCAGCGCGCGGTGATGGCGGTGCTGCAGGCGCTTGACGGCCAGTGCGACGTCGGCGTGGCGGTACCTCATGGCAGGGAAGCCTACCCCGGTTCAGAACAGGTTGCTTATCTAAGCTTCCTTATATAAGCTTCCTGATATGACTTCCTCCCAGATCCTCCAGTTCCCGTCCTCCGGTCCGGTCGAGATCAGCGTGCAGGACCACGACCGCACCCGGACCTTCCTGCTGCTGCACGGAGGAGGCGGCGTCGCGACGATGGCCGGTTTCGCCGGTCTGCTGGCCGAACGCACGCGCTCGCGAGTGCTGCTCCCCACCCACCCCGGCTTCAACGGCACGCCGAAAGCCGCCGGACTCACCGACGTCACCGCGCTGGCCAAGGCGTACGTCGCGATGCTCGACCACCTCGACGTCTCGAACGTCACCGTGGTCGGCAACTCCTTCGGCGGCTGGCTGGCCGCGGAGATCGCCCTGCTGCGGAGTCCGCGAGTCAGCCGCGCGGTGATCGTCGACGGCATCGGCATCGAGGTCGACGGCCATCCGCTGGCCGACGTCCGCGGCAAGACGGTCGCCGAGATCCAGCAGTTCTCGTTCCACGACCCGGCGAAGGCGCCGACCCCGCCAGCAGGCAGCAGCGGCCCGAGCCCGGACGTCCTGGCGCTCGTCGGCTACACCGGTCCGGCGATGACCGACCCGAGCCTGGCCGAGCGGCTGGGCAAGGCCGAGACGCCCGTCCACGTCCTGTGGGGCGAAAGCGACCGCATCGCCGATCCGCGGTACGGCGAGGCCTACGCGGCCGCGATCCCGGGCTCGACTTTCACCGTGCTTCCTCGCACCGGGCATTTGCCGCAGGTCGAAACCCCGGAGGAACTGCTCGAAGCGCTGCTCGCCTTCGACGCCTGAGCACGCCTCCGGGTTAAATGGCGGCTACTGCTCAAAGGGGGATTCTCATGACCACCGCGCTGATCATCGGCGACATCCAGCGGGGCATCACCGACGGCTACCCGTTCGCCCGTCAGGTCGTGCCGCCGCTCGCCGACCTGCTGCCGCGGGCCCGCGAAACCGGCACCCTCGTCGTATTCGTGCATTTCGCCATGCGGGACAACGGAACCGACCTGCCCGACGGCGCGCTGTACCGCTCATTCTTCGAGGCCGGGGACGCTTTCCACGAGGGTTCTCCCGGCACTGAACTGACGCTGCCGGTCGCCGAAGAAGACGTCGTCGTCCTGAAGCGCCGGGCCAGCGCGTTCGCCGGAACCGACCTCGACCTGGTGCTGCGTGCCCGAGGCATCAGCCACGTCGCGATCGCCGGGGTCGCGACCAGCGCGATGGTCACCGCGACGTGCTACGACGCGGCGGATCGCGGCTACCAGGTGACCGTGCTGCGCGACGGATGCGCCGACGGCGACCAGGCCGTCAACGACTTCCTGCTGGACAAAGTGTTCCCCAGCCGGGGATTCGAGGTCGTGTCCTGTGCCGAGTGGACCGCGTGAGCACGCTGTCGCCGCTGGTCAGCGCGGTGAAATAAGGCTGGCTGGCATCCGGGCGGCACCGGTTTCGCGACGTCGGCGAAGTCCGCTACTCTCAGTACGGCAACTATCACCGTGTCAGCACGCGGGAGGTACGCGTCGTGGCCGACGCAGTCAACGCACCGCCGGGGGTCAACCCGAACCAGTCGAGCGCGGCCCGCGTTTACGACTATCTCCTGGGCGGGAAAGACAATTACGAGATCGACCGGCAGGTAGCAAGGGAAGCCGCCCGGGTGATGCCGGACATCGCGGAGACCGCGCGGGTCAACCGGCATCTGATGACCCGGATCTGCCGCTTCCTCGCCTACCACGCGGGCGTCCGCCAGTACATCGACTGCGGGTCCGGCATGCCGACCGCGGAAAACGTGCACCAGATCGTGCAGCGGGCGGACACCACCGCGAAGGTCGTGTACGTCGACTACGACCCGGTGGTGGCCAGCCACGGGCGGGCACTGCTCGACGAAAACGAGTTCACCGAATACATCCAGGCGGATTTCTTCGACCCGCCGAGCATTCTCGACCATCCGACGGTCAACGAGCACCTCGACTGGGACCAGCCGATCGCGGTGCTGTTCCTGCTCGCGCTGCACCACCAGACCGGCGACCGCGAGGTTCCGGCGAAGGTGACGAAGGAATTCATCGACCGGCTCCCGTCCGGTTCGTACGTGGCGATCTCGCACCTGCTCGACGCGCACGACGGTTCCGAGGACGACGAAGCGGTGCAGGGCATCATCGAATCGGTCCACAATGGCTCGATGAAGGACGTCTCGTCCCGCACCCGCGCCGAGATCAAGGAACTGTTCCACGACATGGAACTGATCCCGAGCGGGCCGAACAAGCCGGCGGAAATCGTGCCGGTGGTCGAATGGTGGCCGGACGGTCCGTTGCTGGGCGACCCGACGGTGGCGCAGCGGATCGTCGCGGTCGGAGTCGCGCGGAAACCCTGACGGCGCACTAGGTTTGCGGCGGGGGCGGGGGGCCCGCGGGAGGGGGGGCGGAACCCCCCCCCCACGGGTGGGGGTGTGAAAACCCACCCCCCAAAACGCAAACACCGGGGGGCAAAACCACACCCCCCCCCCCCCACAAACCCC
>NZ_JBHZAG010000116.1:0-24647 GCF_042754125.1 Amycolatopsis sp. NPDC059235 | reverse complement strand
CGCTGGATACCTCGTTACGCCGACCGCACCAACCCGGGCTGAAGGTCCGTGAAGGGCTCCTTGAGGGAATCAGATTCCCTCAAGGAGCCCTTCACGGACGTCGGGCTCAGCGGAGCGTGGCGTGGGTGGGGCGCAGGTCGTCCACCCGCCGGACCCCGAGCAGCTGCATCGTGCGGATCATCTCCGTGCGCAGGATGTCCACGCAGCGCTGCACGCCGCGCTCGCCGCCCGCCATCAGGCCGTACAGGAACGCGCGGCCGATCAGCACCGCGTTCGCGCCGCGGGCGAGCGCGGCCACGATGTCGCCGCCGGACAGGATTCCGGTGTCCACCCAGACCTCGGCGCTGTCCTGGATCTCGTCCAGCGTCGCGGGCAGCAGCTCGATCGGCGTCGGCGCGCGGTCGAGCTGGCGGCCGCCGTGGTTGGACAGCAGCACCGCGTCCGCGCCGTGTTTCACCACGTCACGCGCGTCGTCGACGTTCTGCACGCCCTTGATCACGAGCTTGCCCGGCCAGGTCTGGCGCACCCAGTCGAGGTCGTCGAAGCTCAGCGTCGGGTCGAACAGCTTGTCCAGCAGTTCCGCGACGGTGCCGCCGAACCGGTTGAGCGACGCGAAGTTCAGCGGCTCGGTGGTCAGCATGTTGAACCACCACGCCGGGTGCATCGCGCCGTCCACGAACGTCTTCAGCGTGATCGCGGGCGGGATGGTGAGGCCGTTGCGGACGTCGCGCAGCCGCTGGCCCGCGACCGGGGTGTCGACGGTCAGCAGGAGCGTGTCGTACCCGCTCTCCCACGCTCGATTCATCAGATCTTCGCCCGCGCCGTGGTCGCGCCACACGTACAGCTGGAACCACTTGCGCGCGTCCGGGGCGGCCGCCGCGAGGTCCTCGATCGACGTGGTGCCCATCGTCGAGAGCGCCATCGGCATGTCGTTGCGCTGCGCCACGCGGGCCACCGCGCGCTCGCCCTCGGTCTGCATCATCCGCGTGAACCCGGTGGGCGCGAACGCGAACGGCAGCGCCGAGCGCTTCCCGAGGATCTCCCTGCTGGTGTCCACATCGGACACTCCGCGGAGCACGTTGGGCCGGAATTCCACGCGGCGGTAGGCCTGCCGGGCGCGGCGGAGGCTGTCCTCGAGTTCGGCCGCGCCGTCGGTGTAGTCGAACGCCGCGCGCGGGGTGCGTTTGCGCGCCAGCATCCGCAGATCGGCGATCGTGTGCGCGCCCGCGAGGCGCCGATCGGTCGGGTTCAGCACGATCGGCTTCGGCCGCAGGATCTCTTTGAGCTCGCTGGGCCGGGGCAGGCGACGCTGGGTCACGCTCGACCACCTTTCGTCAGGCATCCGGATACATCCGATGTCTACCTTAAAGCAGAGACCCCTCCAGAACATCGTCCTGGAGGGGTCCCCGAGTCAAGCAGCGGTCACGCGTTGCCGGAGTCGGACGTCTGCGGCCCGGCGGCCGCCACGTCGTCGAGCCGGTAGCGGCGGGCCGCCTCGGCGACCTTCGCCTGGTCGAACTCGCCGCGCTTGGCGAGCGCGGACAGCGCGCCGACGGTGATCGACTCGGCGTCCACCAGGAACTTGCGCCGCGCGGCCGGGCGGGTGTCGGAGAAACCGAACCCGTCGGTGCCGAGCGTGAGCATGTCGGTGGGCACCCACGGGCGGATCATGTCCGGCACCGCGCGCATCCAGTCCGACACCGCCACGACCGGGCCGGAAACCTCGGCCAGCTTCTGCGTGACGTACGGAACCCGCGGCGTCGCGTCCGGGTGCAGCAGGTTCTCGTGGTCGATCTCCACCGCTTCGCGGCGCAGCTCGCCCCACGACGTCGCCGACCACACCGCGGCACGCACGCCCCACTCCTCGGCCAGCATCTTCTGCGCCTTGAGCGCGTCCGGCATCGTGACGCCGGAGACCAGCACCTGCACCTCCGGCCCGTCGCCCTCGGGGGCGTCGGAGTACCGGTAGAGGCCCTTGAGCACGCCGTCGACGTCCAGGTTCTCTGGCTCGGCCGGCTGCTGGTAGGGCTCGTTGTAGATGGTGATGTAGTAGAAGACGTTCTCGCCGTTGCCGTCCGGGCCGGTCTCGCCGTACATCCGGCGCAGGCCGTCCTTGACGATGTGGGCGATCTCGAACGAGTAAGCCGGGTCGTACGCCACCACGGCCGGGTTCGTCGCCGCCAGCAGCAGCGAGTGCCCGTCCGCGTGCTGCAGGCCCTCACCGGTCAGCGTGGTGCGGCCCGCGGTGGCGCCGAGCACGAAGCCGCGAGCCATCTGGTCCGCCGCCGCGTACAGGCCGTCTCCGGTGCGCTGGAACCCGAACATCG
Organism: Amycolatopsis sp. NPDC059235; assembly: GCF_042754125.1. NCBI lineage: Bacteria > Bacillati > Actinomycetota > Actinomycetes > Pseudonocardiales > Pseudonocardiaceae > Amycolatopsis > Amycolatopsis sp. NPDC059235. The sequence goes on along the minus strand of NZ_JBHZAG010000116.1, from coordinate 22,320 downwards.
AGTAGAAGATGTAGATCGGGATCATCGGCTCGCCGTGCGTCGCGTACGACGTGCCGACGGCGGTGAACGACGCGGTGGAACCCGCCTCGTTGATGCCCTCGTGCAGCAGCTGGCCCTTCTCGGACTCCTTGTACGCCAGCATCAGGCTCGCGTCGACCGAGGTGTAGGTCTGGCCGTGCGGGTTGTAGATCTTGGCGGTCGGGAACATCGAGTCGAGGCCGAACGTGCGCGCCTCGTCCGGGATGATCGGGACGATCCGCTTGCCGATCTCCGAGTCCTTCGCCAGCTCGCGGATGAGCCGGACGATCGCCATCGTGGTGGCGACCTCCTGCTTGCCCGAGCCCTTGCGGACGCCCTCGTAGACCTTGTCGCCGGGCAGCACGAGCGCCTTGGCGGTCTTCGGGCGGCGCTCCGGCAGGTACCCGCCCAGCGCCTTGCGGCGGCCGCGCATGTACTCGATCTCCGGCGAATCCGGGCCGGGGTGGAAGTACGGCGGCAGCTTCGGGTTCTTCTCGAGTTCCTCGTCGCTGATCGGGATCCGCTGCGCGTCCCGGAACAGCTTCAGGTCGTCGAGGGTGAGCTTCTTCATCTGGTGCGTGGCGTTGCGGCCCTCGAACGACGGGCCGAGGCCGTAGCCCTTGATGGTGTGGGCCAGGATCACCGTCGGCTGGCCGTGGTGCTCCATGGCCGCCTTGTACGCCGCGTACACCTTGCGGTAGTCGTGACCGCCGCGCTTGAGGTTCCAGACGTCGGCGTCGGACAGGTCCTTGACCAGCTCCTTCGTTCGCGGGTCGCGGCCGAAGAAGTGCTCGCGGACGAAGGCGCCGTCGTTGGCCTTGTACGTCTGGTAGTCGCCGTCCGGCGTCACGTTCATCAGGTTGACCAGCGCGCCGTCGCGGTCGGCCGAGAGCAGCGAGTCCCATTCGCGGCCCCAGATGACCTTGATCACGTTCCAGCCCGCGCCGCGGAAGTAGGACTCCAGCTCCTGGATGATCTTGCCGTTGCCGCGCACCGGGCCGTCGAGCCGCTGCAGGTTGCAGTTGATCACGAAGGTCAGGTTGTCCAGGCCCTCGCCCGCGGCCACGTGGATCAGGCCGCGCGATTCGGCCTCGTCCATCTCGCCGTCGCCGAGGAACGCCCAGACGTGCTGGTCGGAGGTGTCCTTGACGCCGCGGTCGCGCAGGTAGCGGTTGAACCGCGCCTGGTAGATCGCGTTCATCGGGCCGAGGCCCATCGACACCGTCGGGTTCTCCCAGAACTCCGGCATCAGCCGCGGGTGCGGGTACGACGGGAGGCCGCCGCCCGCGCCCGCGTGGCTGAACTCCTGGCGGAACCCGTCGAGCTGCTGCTCGGAAAGGCGGCCCTCGAGGAACGCGCGGGCGTACATGCCGGGGGAGGCGTGGCCCTGGAAGAAGACCTGGTCGCCGCCGCCGGAGTGGTCCTTGCCGCGGAAGAAGTGGTTGAAGCCGACCTCGTACAGCGCCGCCGACGAGGCGTAGGTGGAGATGTGGCCGCCGACGCCGACGCCCGGCCGCTGCGCGCGGTGCACCATGATCGCCGCGTTCCAGCGGATGTAGCGGCGGTAGCGGCGCTCGATCTCCTCGTCGCCCGGGAACCACGGTTCGTTCTCGGTGGGGATCGTGTTCACGTAGTCGGTCGACGTGAGCGCCGGGACGCCGACGTTGCGCTCCCGGGCGCGCTCGAGGATGCGCAGCATCAGGTACCTGGCCCGCTGCTGGCCCCCTCGGGCCAGCGCCTCGTCGAAGGAGTCCAGCCATTCGCTGGTCTCTTCCGGGTCGATGTCGGGAAGGTGCGCCGCGAGTCCGTCACGGATGACGCGTACGCGAGCCGGGGTCTCCTTGCCGGAGGCGCCGTCGTTCTGCGGGGCCAAGGGGTCTCCTTGTAGCTGGTTGTAGCCGTTGTAGCTGGTGGGCGGGAGTGTTCGCCGACGTCCATGGTCGTCCCGGTTGGGGTTCCCGTCACCTGTACTGCCCGGTAACATCGGCCGCCCGAGTGTCGCCACTCCCCGCGCACGGTGTATCGCGCGCGCGTTTTCTCTCCTCCACCCTAAAGGAGGCTCCCGGGGAGAGCTTCGCAGTGGTGGGGTACTGAGTGCCACCCGGAGTCGGGCGAGCGGGCGGCAAGCCCCTACGCTGCAGACACGACTTGCCAAAGATCCGGTGTGGACGGTTGCGCGCAGCGCCGCGTCAGTGTTCGCTGTTCGACAACCGTGTATCCGAGTGCGGCGGACCTACTGCCGCGCTCCGTCGTAGTTGGAGGAGTGGAAGCAGTGGTCGCCGCGGGAGACGCAGGCAGTGCCGGCGTCGCCGAAAGCCTTGGCATCAAGCCGGACATGGTGGTCCAGGAGATCGGCTGGGACGAGGACGTCGACGACGACGTTCGCGCGGCGATCGAGGAAACGATCGGCGGTGAGCTCCTCGACGAGGACGCCCAGGAGGTCATCGACGTCGTGCTGCTGTGGTGGCGCGACAACGACGGAGACCTCGGGGACGCGCTGGTGGACGCGCGCGGTCCGCTGGAGGAGGACGGCGTGATCTGGGTGCTGACCCCGAAGACCGGGCAGCCCGGGCACGTCGAGCCCAGCGACATCGCCGAGGCGGTGCCCCAGGTCGGGCTCGCCCAGACGGCGAACATCAGCGTGGGCCCTGGCTGGCTGGGCACCCGGCTGGTGTCTCCGAAGTCCTCGAAGGCCAAGCAGCGCTGAGGCCGCGATAGGGTGGGCGGCACGCTCGTGTTCGCTCTGGAGAGGAATCGCCGGTATGGCCGTCGAGGTCGGTTCGCAGGCCCCTGACTTCACGCTCAACGACTACAACAAGCAGCCGGTCACGCTGTCGCAGTTCAAGGGCGACAAGCCGGTCCTGCTGGTGTTCTACCCGTTCGCCTTCAGCGGGATCTGCACCGGCGAGCTGTGCCAGCTGCGCGACGAGTTCGGCGACTACGACGGCAAGGGCGTCCAGGTGCTGGGCGTCTCGGTCGACACGCCGTTCTCGCTCAAGGCGTGGGCCGAGGTCGAGGGCTACCAGTTCCCGCTGCTGTCGGACTTCTGGCCGCACGGCGAGGTGGCGCAGAAGTACGGGGTGTTCAACGACCAGGCCGGGCTCGCCGTTCGCGGCACCTTCCTGATCGACACCGAAGGCGTGGTCCGCTTCGCCGAGGTCAACGCGCCCGGCGAGGCGCGCGACCAGGCCGGGTGGAAGAAGGCCGTCGAGGAACTGACTGCCTGATTTCTGTCTTTCGCTCGCCGGGGCGGGGTTTCCCGCTCCGGCGCGCGGGCGCATAGCTCAGCGGAAGAGCACTCGGTTTACACCCGAGCGGTCGCAGGTTCGAACCCTGCTGCGCCCACCACGATCGGGCTGACCCCATCCAGTGAAAGCTTCACTGGATGGGGTTCGTCGTTTTCGCCCTCCAGAGTGCCTCCGGAGGCCGCGAAGGGCGTCCGGGAGCCCGTTTCCGGCGGGTGACGTCTTCGCCCGCCTCAGCGTCCGTTCCAGTGCCGTGGCGAGGCCCGGGCCGGGCGGTGCCGAAATCGTCGCGGAGGGTCCGTCGCGCGCTGCTCCAGACGGGTCAAGCCGGGCAATCGGCGTAATGGCTTTCCGGGCCGTGCCGACTAGCACAGGCAGATTACGCCGCATCGGGACAGGGGAGCCCCATGAGCGAGGGCGACGGGCACGGCACGCGTATTCCTCGGGCGCTGAAGGTGTTCGGCTCGCGGGTCGACAAAGTCGTGCAGGACACCGGATTTCCGAACGGGCGGTTCTCGTCGCCCCGGCTCGCGGTGTTTCTGCTGTCGGCCGTCCTGCTGGGTTTCGCGGTGATTTCCTGGGGGCCGGGTCACGACGGCACGCTTCCGATCGTCGTCGTGCGGAGCTGCCTCGGCGTGGTCGGCTTCTGCGGTCTCGTCCACCAGCTCTACTGGCTGCTGTTCGCGCGCAGGTTCGTTTATCTGTACGGGCACAAGAAAATCCCGCGGAATCCGGAAGACGGCATCGGGAAATCGGTCCACGACGACATCAACGCCTGGTATGTGCGGAAGCTGCTCGACGAGGGCTACGCGCACTACGGTTCGCTCGACCTGAACCTGGCGGTCGAGCTTCTGCTGGAGCCGCACAAGTCCAACCTGCGCATCACCGAGGAGATCCTGACCGAGGGGCCGCTGGCGAAGCACTCCGTCACCAAGGACATCCGGATTCCGAAGGTGCCGGAGAAGGGTCCGCTGCTGGTGCCGGTGGCCGATTTCCCCAAGGGGCTGCTGTTGGACGGGCTGGAGGTGACGGTCGATTCGAAACCGGCGACTACGCTCTCCTACGACGAAAGCCTGCGCGTTTCCGCGGCTCTGGTGCTGACCACGCGGGCGGCGGAGGAATTGAGCGGCGTCGACGTCGGCAGCGGCGACGACGTGGTCTTGCCCGACGGCGCCGCGTTTCTCGCGGAGCTGCGCAACCGGGTGGCTCCGGACATCTACGAGGTGGTGCGGCCGGCCAGCAGCCTCACGCACGAGGACAAGTCGGTCACCGACCTGATGCCTCCGGCCGAGGACGACCATTCCGTGCCGTTGCGCGGCGAATGGCTGGTGGCGCAGCTGCGGACGAATTACGTCTTGTACGCGCTGGTCGACGAGCCGAAAGCGGCGCTGAAGATCACGTACAGCCGCACGACGGCGCTGCACGGGTCGGAGGCGGTCAAGTCGGAGCGCGGATGGCGGCAGAACTGGGCCGCGGAGATCCGGTTCAGGTGGGGCCAGTTTCCCTCCCGGATCACCCTGACCACCCCGCTGATGTACAAATGCGAGAGCTATCATCTGCGGATTTCGCTGCCGGACGGCCTTTACGTGCACACCCATGAGATCCACAAGCGGGTGAGCGCCTCGGAACTGGAGCCGATCCAGCAGGAAAGCTTCAAGCGCACCACGAAGAATTCCGGGCCTATCGACACCAACAAGCCGATGATCCCGACTTACATGCGCGCCAGGGACCATCGAGCGCTGCCGTATGCGCACTTTTACGCCCGCAACGGCTACGACATGGAGCGGATTCTCCACACCCACGTGCTGAATGTCGTCGAAAACCCCTTCGCGACCCTGCGTCTCGCGGCGACCCTGCTGTTCTTGTCCGCCCTGGGATTGATCGTCGCGGGAATCACTTTCGTGAATTCTTCGGGGGACTACAACCTCAAGAGCGGCGTGGTCGCGGTCGTGGTTTCCGCTCCGGGAGTGCTGTCCTCCTGGTCAAGGCAGGCTTTCGGCGTCGAAGCCCTGCGGCGCGCTTCGCTGACCACGCAATTCGCGTTGCGCGCCACGACGCTTTTTTCCTTCGCCGGTCTGGTGGTCGCGGTATTCCAGGATTCCGGATTGCTGCACTGGAGGATCAACCTCCGCTTGCTGGCTTCGGACGGCTTTTCGCTGCCGATCCACGACGGCGTCTGGCTGGTCCTGTCGCTGGCGGCGATGACCGCGAGCATGTTCGCTTGGTGCCGCTACCACAAAAGGCGGATGCAGTACCTCGCACTGCGTAGGCGATCTCTTACTTCCGTCCACAATCGGAGCATCGGAGAGGCTGTTTAGCCGTGTTACAGTTCGTGGACTGTGTTCGCCCGAGCAGGAAAAGAGTGCAGTCGTGAATGATCCGATGACGGTGGAGATGCAGGGCGAGGCGTTCACGTATCCCGCGGTCATCGAGGAGGACGCCGACGGCCGGGATCTGGCCAAGGCCACCAAGGTCCTGCAGTCGCTCTCGAAGAGCCAGATCAAGACCCTCATGGGGGAAGTGGGCGACTGGCCCGCTCCGCCGGCGCACATCAACAAGGACCACACCAGCGGCGCCTGACCGCCGCGCCGGAAACGGCTGGGTCCCCGGTCGTTCGAGCAACGCTTTCCCGGACCCGGCGACGTGGGCCGGTCCGTGGTCCCAGGAGAAGGCTGCCGGTTCAGCACGTTCCTGATCCGGTCGCCTGCCTCCAGTCCGGCCAGTGCGCGGTGATGGAGGCCGAGCAGGGTCGGTGCGTCAGCCGCCCGAACACAAGAGAAAGCCCCCTGGACCGGGTTCCCCCATCAATCCCGATCCAGGAGGCCTTTTCCTCCCCCGGCCCCGTCGGGCCTGCCCCCTCGACAGGCCCGGCCGCAGCGCACTCCGCGGGTGTACGCGAGACAAGAGGCGGCTTCGGCGGTGCTGGATACTGCGTCAAACGGGTGATCTCCGACTACCGCGAGAGCGCGGCGACCTCGCCGGTCAGCCGGTCGATTTCCTCCTCGGTGTTGTAGTAGTGCACCGACGCGCGCACCAGGTCCGGCAGGCGGCGGGCGGTGAAGTCGTACTGGGCCGACGACGGGTGCGCGACGCTCGTGTTGATCTTCGCCGCGTTCAGGCGGTCCTTGATCTCGTCCGCGGGCAGTCCGTCGACGCTGAAGGTCACGAGACCGCACTTGCGCGCGCCGGCGTCGTGCACGGTGACTCGGTCCAGGTCGGCCAGACGGGTGCGCAGAGTCGCGGCCAAGGCGGTGACCCGCTCTTCGATCGCGGGCAGGCCCCATTCCATCGCGTAGTCCACGGCCGCGCCGAGGCCGAGCACGGCGGCGAAATCGCGTTCCCACACTTCGAAGCGCTTCGCGGTCGGGTCGACCACGTACTCGGCGGGGGAGGTCCACTTGGCCGAGTGCAGGTCGAGCATCGCCGGTTCGAGGCGGTCGCGCAGACGCGGGTGCACGTACAGGAAGCCGGTGCCGCGCGGGCCGCGCAGGTATTTGCGGCCGGTGGAAGTCAGTGCGTCGCAGCCGATTCGTTCGACGTCGAGGTCCAGCTGGCCGGCTGACTGGCACGCGTCGAGCAGGAACGGGATGCCTGCCTCGCGCGCGACGGCGCCGATTTCCTCGGCGGGGTTCACCAAGCCGCCTTGCGTGGGCACGTGGGTCACCGCGATGAGCTTCACGTCGGAGTCGATGCGGCGGCGCAGGTCGTCGACGTCGAGCTGGCCGGTTTCGTCGTTGCCCACGACCTCGACGGTCGCGCCGGTGCGGCGGGCGATCTGCAGGTAGGCGATGGCGTTGCTGGCGTATTCGGCGCTCGCGGTGAGGATCCGGTCGCCCGGCGCGAACGGCAGGGCGTAGAAGATCGCTTGCCACGAACGGGTCGCGTTGTCGCTGAGCGCGATGTCTTCGGGAGCGGCGTTGAGCAGTCGCGCGACCGAGGTGTACACGCCGTCGAGGCGGTCCTTGGCCTCTTCGGCCGCTTCGTAGCCGCCGAGCAGGGATTCGGTGCGCAGATAGTCGATCACGGTGTCGGTGACGCGGGCGGGCGGGAGGGCGGAGCCGGCGTTGTTGAAGTGCGCGACTCCGACGCAGCCGGGCGTTTCGTACCTTGCGCGGTCGACATCGAAAGAGCGGGCCATATGAACTGAATACAGTACGTGTGATCTGTGTGCAATACTCATCACATGGTCAAGAGACTGATGCGCGGTGAACTTATCGAGGAGATCACCGCGCGCGTCCTCGACGGACGGTTTCCCGCGGACACCCGGATCAACGAAGTCCGCCTGGCGAGCGAACTCGGCGTGTCCCGGACGCCGTTGCGCGAGGCGCTGATCGGCCTCGCCGACCGCGGGCTCCTCGTCGCCGCGCCGGGCCGCGGATTCCTCGTCGCGCCGTTCGATCCGCAGGAGGCGCGCCGGCTGTACCCGCTGGTCGCCGAACTGGAAGCGCTCGCGCTGCGCTGGACGTCGCCGCTCGAACTCGCCTCGCTCCCGGACGCCCTCGACCGGATTTCCGACGAGATAGCCGATTCCTGCGATCTGCCCGCCGCGGACGACCGCTGGCACGCGATGCTCACTTCCCGCTGCGACAACCCGCATCTGCTGCGCTTGATCGAGCAGACAAAGCCGTTGCTGAAACGCTACGAGACGGCATACTTCGGCGGTCGGGACCGAGCGGCGGAGAGCGTGGCCGAACACCGCGAGATCGCGGCGGCACTGCGGGCGGACGACCTGCCCGGCGCGTCCGCGCTGCTCGTCCGGAACTGGGTGAAAGCGTTGGCGTACTTGAAAGGGAGCTGATCCGGTGCGGGTTTTCGCGCATCTCTCGGACATCCACCTCGACGGCGGCGATCGCGCCGACGCACGGGCCGCCGCGGTGACGCGGTACCTGCGAAACCTCGAGGAGCCGGTCGACGCGGTCTTCGTCACCGGCGACATCGCCGATCACGGCCTGCCCGAGGAGTACCGGCGCGCGGCGGAATTGCTCGACCTTCCGGTGCCCGTGGTGATCTGCCCCGGCAACCACGACGTGCGCGCGTCGTTTCGCGAAGCGCTGCTGGGAGAACCGGCCAGCGACGCCCCGGTGAACACCGCGACCAAGGTGGCCGAGGTGCTGCTCGTGTCGTGCGATTCGACGATCCCGGGCAAGGGCGCCGGCTACCTCGCCGACGAGACGCTGACCTGGCTGGACGACACGCTCGCCGCGCACGACGGTCCGTCGTTCGTCGCCTTCCACCATCCGCCGCTCGACGTCGGCGTGCCGCTGGTGGACCGGATCCGCCAGACCGGCGAAGACCGGCTCGCCGCCGTGCTGAAGCGGCATCCCGACGTCGCGGCGCTGCTGTGCGGACACGTGCACACCGGCGCGGCGGCCGAGTTCGCGGGCGTTCCGGTGCGGATCGCGCCGGGCGTGGTGTCCGGGTCGCTGCTGCCGGTGGAACCCGGCGCGGGGCGCGGCTGGGACGAGGGCGGGCCGCTGGACTTCGACAGCCCGCCGTCGCTTCTGCTGCACGTGCTGCACGACGACGGCAGGCTGACGACGCATCAGCGCGCCGTTATCCAGTAAAGGTCACCGAGTGAAGACCGGCACCGTCACCAGGGACGGCCGGGTCTCGTCGTGGAACACCTCGAACCGGTTCGGCGTGCTGCGCACCGCGGACGAAACCCGTTCTCCCGTACCGTGATTGCGCGCGAAGCGGGGGAACGCGCCGCCCGCGACCTGCACCCGCAACCGGTGTCCGCGGCGGAAGCGGTATGCGGTCGGGTCGAGCTCCACCTCGGCCCGCACCACACCGTCGGCATCGGGTTCCGGTGAACCGGGACGGAGCCGCAGGATGCCGTCGGTGACGTTGCGCGAGATCCCGCCGGGGTCGACGTCGCACAGCCGCACGTACACGTCGGCGTCGGGAAGCTCGGTCCGCACGAACACGGTGGCGGCCACATCGCCGATCACGTCGACGTCGTGCACCAGCGGTTCGCCGGTGAACACCAGCACGTCGTCGCGCGCCTCGGTCGCGGAATTGTCGCGCTGCTTCGTCTTTCCCATCAGCAGCGGCCCGCCGACGGCCGGGGTCGGGTCTGTCGGGTCGTAGGCGAACGGCGTGGGCAAGGCCTCGCCGGGGACCGTTTCGCCGAGACCGCCGACCGGCCGCAGGTGGGCGTGCGTGGGCTCGGAAGGGGGCGGCCAGTGGTCGAAATCGAGCCAGGCGGACGCCTGCTGCAGGAAGATCCGCACGGGGGAGCGCTGCAGCTGGGTGCGGTCGCCGGCGAGGTGCGCGCGCAGGAAGCCGAGCTGGTCCTGCATCAGCACGCGGAAGCTGGCCGGTTCGCCGTGCGACCACGGCCCGACGGTGATCCGCGGCGACCGTCCGGCGTCCTGCAGCGTGCGGAAGTCCCGCAGCTGCGCGCGGATGAACAGGTCGTACCAGCCGGTGACCATGCTGACCGGCACCTCGAGCTTCGCCACTTCGGCGCTGTGATCGGACATCGCCCAGAAGTCGTCGTCCGGGTCCGCGTGCTCGGTGACGTCCTGCAGGAACTGCACCGGTTTGCCGATCGCCACCACGTCCGCGCCCGCGATCGGCAGATACGCCATCGCGTTGCGCGTGCGCCGCGTCTGCAGCGGGTTCGGCACCAGGGCGAACCGCTCCTCCTGTCTGCCGATCATGGCCGACCAGGACACCATGTTGTCCGCCGCGAGCACCCCGCCCGGATAGAACGTGCTGACGAATTCCGACGCGGTGATTCCCAGGCACATGGCTTCCAGCGGCGGGTCAAGGTACGGGCCGATCGCCCATTGGGTGTGGCCGAGGTAGCTGGCGCCCGCCATCGCGATCCGCCCGTCGCACCAGGGTTGCGCGCGCAGCCATTCGGCGGTGGCGATGCCGTCTTCGCGCTCGTGGTGGAACGGGCGGAATCGGCCTTCCGAGCCGAACGTGCCCCGGACGCTTTGGAGGATTGTCTGCAGGCCGTGGCGGGCGAAGGTTTCGCCGAAGAGCCTGGCCAGCGGCCCGGTGCGGCCGTAGGGGGTGCGGATCAGGACCGCGGGGCCGGTGGTCAGGCCGGGCGGGCTGAACCGGTCGGCCAGGAGGTCCGTGCCGTCGGGCATCGGGATGCGCAGGTCCTTGTCGGCGATCGGCGCCGGGCCTTCGGCGGCGGGGAGACCGAGCAGTCGGTCGACGATTCGGTTCAGCACGTGGTCGAACGTACGCGAGTTGTCAGGGGCTCGTCGTCTGGCGGCGACATTGTGCCCGGTCGTGCGCGAGGAGGGGCTGGGCGCCTCGATAGCCGGGTGCGCCGGCGCCGGTCAGGCGGCGAGTGCGTCCGTCACTCGAAGGGCGGGATCGCTGAAGGGAGCAAGCAACTCCGCGTCGACGCCCGCTCGTGCCAACGCAGCCGCGAGCACCGCTGGGCGGGCACGGTCGCCGCCGTCCGCGATCTTCAACGCTACTGCGGTTCCGTCTGGCAACGCGGCTAGTTGCACGGCCTCGAAACCGTCCTTCGCGATGAGCCCGGGCACGGTCTGCATGAGCCGGGTGACGTCGCGTCGGCTTCCGGCCACCAGGTCCGGGTGCTGCCGGATTCCGTTGGCCACCAACGATTCCGGCGAACCGTCGGGCGCGGTCGCGATCCGCGACGCAGCTCGCGCCAACCCACGCAGGGAGAGCGCGAACAGCGGCGCACCACAGCCGTCCGTCGCCACTCGTGGCACGGTTTCCCCGGTCAGGTCCTCGACGGTTTCGCGGATCGCGCGCTGCAGCGGATGCGTCGGATCGAGGTAACCCTGGACGTCCCAGTGCTGCTCCTGACAGACGGCCAGCATCGCGGCGTGCTTGCCGGAGCAGTTGTGCGCCAAGCGCGACGGCTTCCGGCCAGCTGCGATCCAGGCGTCCCGTTCGACTGGGTCGTACGGCAGGTCGGCGGGGTTGCCCAGGTCAGCTTCGGTGAAGCCGCGGCTGGTCAGCACGGCGGTCGCCGCCTCCAGGTGCCGTGGTTCGCCGGAGTGGCTGGCTGCGGCGATCGCGAAACCGCGCGGATCCAGGCGCAGCCCGAGTCGTGCCATCGCGGCGGCTTGCAGGGGTTTCGCGGTCGAGCGCGGGTACATCGCGACGTCGGGATCGCCTGCCTCGAACAGCGTCGAACCGTCGGGAGCGAGGACGACGACCGAACCGTGGTGTACGCCTTCGACCATGCCATCGCGCAGCAGATGGACCAGCGGGACGTGCCGCGGTTCGCGTTCCTGCGGGGTCACGACGCTTCTGCCTTGTCGAACGCGCTCATGTCGATCCGCTTGCGCACCGCAAACCAGCCGACCACCAGTGCGACGACGATCACCGGCAGCGCCATCAGGGTGATCCGGCCGGTCTTGTCGAAGCCCATCAGCACGACGACCGCGGCGAGGAACACGAGCGTCGCGATTTCGGTGTAGGGCGAGAACGGCAGCCGGAAGTGCGGCCTGGTTACCTCGCCGCGCTTGGCCTTCCGCACGAACAGCAGGTGGCTGAGCACGATGATCGCCCAGGTGCCGAGGATGCCGACGGCGGCGAAGTTCAGCACGATCTCGAACGCGTCCTTCGGCACCACGTAGTTCAACCCGACGCCGATCACACACACCGACGACGTGAGCAGGATCCCGCCGTAGGGCACCTGGTTGCGGTTCATCACGCCGGTGAACTTCGGCGCGGATCCGGCCAGCGACATCGAGCGCAGGATTCGCCCGGTCGAGTACAGGCCCGAGTTGAGGCTGGACAGCGCGGCGGTCAGCACGACCAGGTTCATGATGCTGTCCGCGTAGGGCACGCCCAGCTTCGACAGCACTGTGACGAACGGGCTTTGATCGGCCGAGTAGGCGTTCCACGGCAGCAGCATCGCCAGCAGCACGACCGAGCCGACGTAGAACAGCGCGATCCGCCACATGATCGAGTTGATCGCCTTGGGCACGACCGCCTTCGGGTTCTCCGTCTCGCCCGCCGCGACACCGACCAGTTCGCACGACGCGTAGGCGAACACGACGCCCTGCACGATCAGGATCATCGGCACGATGCCCGCCGGGAAAACGCCGCCGTGGTCGGCGATCAGCTGCGGGCCGGGCGCGTGGCCGTCGATCGGATGCTGCGTCACCAGCAGGAAGATGCCGACGAGCAGGAACAGCACCAGCGCGGCGACCTTGACGATCGAGAACCAGAACTCCATCTCGCCGAACAGCTTCACCGAAACGAGGTTCAGCGACAGCACGACCGCCAGCGCGATCAGCGCCAGCACCCACTGCGGGATCGGCGTGAAGAACGACCAGAAGTGCGCGTACAGCGCGATGGCGGTGATGTCCGCGATGCCGGTGGTCGACCAGTTGAGGAAGTGCATCCAGCCCGCGATGTACGCGCCCTTCTCGCCCATGAACTCGCGCGCGTAGGACACGAACGCGCCGGACGACGGGCGGTGCAGGATCAGTTCGCCGAGCGCGCGCACCACGAAGAACGCGAAGAGCCCGCAGACCGCGTACACGATCGCGAGCGCCGGGCCGGCCTGCGCGAGCCGTCCGCCCGCGCCGAGGAACAGACCGGTGCCGATCGCGCCGCCGATGGCGATCATGTTGATGTGCCGGGATTTCAGCGCCTTGCGGTATCCGGCGTCGCCCGCGTCGGCGGTGTCCGCCTCGGCAGTCGCGGGCAGGGTTTCTTCAGTCACGCGGTGGTACCTGTTTCTGCTTCGCCGGCGCGGGCCGGCCGTACGATCGTGGTCAGGGTCTTCTCGACGTGGTCGAGATGCTCGGTCATCGCGGCCGCCGCCGCTTCTTCTTCGCCTTCGGCGATCGCCGTGACGATGCGCCGGTGCTCGACGTTCGACTGCGTCCGCCGTCCGCCGAGCTGGTTCAGGAACGCCGACTGGCGGGCCAGCGCGTCGCGGATCTCTTCGATCACCTTCGCGAACACCGGATTGCCTGATGCCCGTGCGATCGTGACGTGAAACTGTGAGTCGAGCGCCACCCACGCGGCGTCCGCGGTCTCGGCGTCCATCCGGTCGACGAGATCGGCGAGCCGGGCGAGCTGGTCGGCGTCGCGGCGGCGCGCGGCGTACGCGGCCACCGGGACCTCGACGTGCCGGCGCACCTCCACCAGGTCGCGGGCCGAGTAGTCGCCGAACGTAGGGTTCTCCGGCGGGCCGCTCGCGGTGACGAACGTGCCGCGGCCGGTGCGCGACACGGTCAGCCCGAGCGCCTGCAGCCCGCGCAGCGCCTCGCGCACGACCGAGCGGCTGACCTCGAACTGCCTGCTCAGCGCGGCCTCCGACGGCAGCTGGTCGCCGACCGCGTACTCCCCGCGTTCGATCGCCTCGCGCAGGTAGCCGAGCACGGCCTCCATCGCGCTGACGCGCCGGGGGAGCGGTCCGGCTGCCCGGCTGTCAGACAGGTTCACGCGTCGGATCGTCGGTTCCGGCCCGGCCGCTGTCAAGCGGTGCGAGGGCCCCTTTCTGGGAGGTTGTGGCTTGGTTCACGCTCCCGGGTGACTCTCGGCCGCTCGGCTCCCGGCGGGCCCGGTTTTTGTCGGTGCCGGGTGCGACTGTGTCCGGGTACGGGAGAGCGCACCGGTGATCACCACCGGGAACGCGTCCGGTGCGCCGCCCGGCGCGTCGGGGCCCGCGCCCGGCGGTTCGGAGGGAGGATGCCGGGGCGCTCTCCGAACTCGCGGCGGACTAGGGTGGGCAGCCCGGGCCCGCCGCGTCGACCGGAGCCGGGAAGCCGTCTGCCTAGGGGAGGTTTTCGCTGGTGTCGAACGATTCTTTCGTCCACCTGCACGTCCACACCGAGTACTCCATGCTGGACGGTGCGGCGAAGATCGGTCCCTTGTTCGCGGAGGCGGCCCGGCTGGGCATGCCCGCGGTGGGGATGACTGATCACGGGAACATGTACGGCGGGGACGAGTTTTTTCAGACGTCGAAGAAGCACGGGATCAAGCCGATCATCGGTATTGAGGCGTATGTGGCGCCGGAAAGCCGGTTTCACAAGAAGCCGGTGTTCTGGGGGCAGTCGAACCAGCGGGGTGCGGACGAGCTGGGCGAGGGCGGCGATGTGTCGGGTGCGGGTGCGTACACGCACATGACGATGCTGGCGGGGAACGCGACGGGTTTGCGGAATTTGTTCAAGCTGTCGTCGCTGGCGTCGATCCAGGGGTATTACCGCAAGCCGCGGATGGATCGGGAGCTGATCGCGGAGAACGCGGCGGGGATCATCGCGACGACGGGGTGTCCGTCGGGCGAGGTGCAGACGCGGTTGCGGCTGGGCCAGCGGGAGGCGGCGATCCAGGCGGCGTCGGATTACAAGGACATTTTCGGGGCGGGGAATTTCTTCCTGGAGCTGATGGACCACGGGCTGCCGATCGAGCGGTCGGTGCGCGAGGGCCTGCTGGAGATCGGGAAGCTGCTGGACCTTCCCCCGCTGGCCACCAACGACTCGCATTACGTGACGAAGGACCAGGCGGACACGCACTCGGCGTTGTTGTGCGTGCAGGCCGGGAAGACGTTGAACGACCCGACCCGGTTCAAGTTCGACGGGGACGGCTACTTCCTGAAGTCGGCGGACGAGATGCGGGAGTACTGGGACAAGGAGGTCCCGGGCGCGGCGAACAACACGCTGCTGATCGCGGAGCGGGTCGAGTCGTACGAGGACGTGTACACGCACAAGGACCGGATGCCGGTCTTCGACGTCCCGGAAGGCCACACCGATGCTTCCTGGCTGCGCCATCAGGTGGCCGAGGGCCTCAAGTGGCGGTTCCCCGAAGGCGTCCCGGACGGCTACGAGGAGCGCTGCGACTACGAACTCGGCGTCATCGAGGGCAAGGGCTTCCCGTCCTACTTCCTCATCACCGCCGACCTCATCCAGCACGCGCGGGAGGTCGGCATCCTGGTCGGCCCCGGCCGTGGTTCCGCGGCGGGCGCGCTGGTCGCGTACGCGCTGGGCATCACGAACCTCGACCCGATCCCGCAGAAGCTGCTGTTCGAGCGGTTCCTGAACCCGGAGCGCATGTCGATGCCCGATATCGACATCGACTTCGACGACCGCCGGCGCGGCGAGATGATCCGGTACGCCACCGACAAGTACGGCGCGGACCGGGTCGCCCAGGTGATCACCTTCGGCACGATTAAGACCAAGGCGGCGATCAAGGACTCCGCCCGCGTGCACTACGGCCAGCCGGGCTACTCGATCGCGGACCGGATTTCGAAGGCGCTGCCGCCGCCGATCATGGCCAAGGACATCCCGCTGTCGGGCATCGTCGACTCGAAGCACGAGCGCTACGCCGAGGCCGCCGAGGTCCGCACGCTGGTCGAGACCGACGAAGAGTGCAAGACGATCTTCGACACCGCCCGCGGCCTCGAAGGCCTGATCCGCAACGCCGGCGTGCACGCCTGCGCGGTGATCATGTCGAGCGAACCGCTCACCGACGCGATCCCGGTGTGGCAGCGCGACGACGGCTCGATCATCACCGGCTGGGACTACCCGTCGTGCGAGGCCATCGGCCTGCTGAAGATGGACTTCCTCGGCCTGCGCAACCTCACCGTCATCGGCGACGCGCTGGAGAACATCAAGGCCAACCGCGGCGAGGAGATCGACCTCGACCGGCTCGGCTTCGACGACCCCGAGTCGTACAAGCTCCTCGGCCGCGGCGACACGCTCGGCGTGTTCCAGCTCGACGGCGGCGCGATGCGCGACCTGCTGCGGCGCATGCTGCCGACCGGGTTCGAGGACATCATCGCGGTGCTCGCGCTGTACCGCCCCGGCCCGATGGGCATGAACGCGCACAACGACTACGCCGACCGCAAGAACAACCGGCAGCAGATCAAGCCGATCCACCCGCAGCTGGAGGAACCGCTGCGGGAGATCCTGTCCGAGACCTACGGCCTGATCGTCTACCAAGAGCAGATCATGCAGATCGCCCAGAAGGTCGCGGGCTACACGATGGGCCGAGCGGACACGCTGCGGCGCGCGATGGGCAAGAAGAAGAAGGAAGTCCTCGAAAAGGAGTACGAGGGCTTCGAAGAGGGCATGAGGTCCAGCCCGCTGGTCGAGGGCGGCTTCTCGCCGGAAGCGGTCAAGGCGCTGTGGGACACGATTCTCCCGTTCGCCGGGTACGCGTTCAACAAGTCGCACGCCGCCGCGTACGGCCTGATCGCGTACTGGACCGCCTACCTCAAGTCGAACTACACCGCGGAGTACATGGCCGCGTTGCTGACGTCGGTCGGTGACAACAAGGACAAGTCCGCGATCTATCTGTCGGAATGTCGCCGGCTGGGGATCAAGGTGTTGCCGCCGGACGTGAACGAGTCGGCTTTGCGGTTCGCGGCCGTCGGGAGCGACATTCGCTTCGGTCTGGGCGCGGTGCGCAACGTGGGCGCGAACGTGGTGGAGTCGATCATCAAGACGCGCGAGGAGAAGGGGAAGTACTCCTCGTTCACCGAGTTCCTGGACAAGTCGGAGCTGGTGGCCTGCAACAAGCGGGTGATCGAGTCGCTGATCAAGGCGGGCGCGTTCGACTCGATGGGCCACACGCGGCTGTCGATGATCCAGGTGCACGAGGACGCGGTGGAAGCCGTGGTGCCGCTCAAGCGCCAGGAAGCAATGGGCCAATTCGACCTGTTCGGCTCGTTCGGCGCCGAGGACGGCGACGCGGCCGAGGCAGCGCCGTCGTCCTCGCCGCTCGCGCACCTCAAGTTCGGCGAAGAGGAGTACCCGCGCAAGCAGCTCCTCGCCTACGAGCGCGAAATGCTGGGCCTGTACGTGTCGGCGCACCCGCTCGACGGGGCCGAGCGCATCCTGCGCAAACACGCGCCGAAGCCGATCGCCGCGCTGCTCGCCGACCCGCCGAAGGAGGGCGAGGTCGTCATCTCCGGCCTGCTCACCTCGCTCGAACGCCGGGTCAACAAGAAGGGCGAGCCCTGGGCGATCTGCACCGTCGAGGACATGGACGCCGCGCTCGAGGTGCTGTTCTTCGCCAAGGCGTACTCGATGTTCGCCGCGGACCTGGTCGAGGACAACGCGGTGCTGGTGAAGGGCCGGGTCAACTGGCGCGAGGACAAGATGTCGGTGTTCGGCGGCGGGCTCGTGCCGCTGGACCTGTCCGAGATCGGCAACGGCGACGAGGAACCGCCGCTGGTGCTGCTGGCCGCCGCGGAGAAGATCGACCAGGCGGTGGTCAGCGAACTGAAGTCGACGCTGCTGGCGCACAAGGGCGATACGCCGGTGCACCTCAAGCTCGTCGGCAAGAACCAGACGGTCTTCGCGCTTTACGATTACCCGGTGAAGGTCAGTTCGATGCTCATCGGTGAGCTCAAGGGCATCCCTGGGATCACCGCCAACACCTGATGACCGAGGCGGAGCCGGACCCCCGCCGCTGGCGGGCGCTCGCGGTCACCCTCGCCGCCGGGTTCATGACGTTGCTGGACGTCAGCATCGTCAACACGGCTCTGCCCTCGATCCAGCGCGACCTGAACACCGGCGCAGGCACCATCCAGTGGGTGGTCTCGGGCTACGCGCTCACCTTCGGCCTGGTCCTGGTCACCGGCGGTCGGCTCGGCGACGCGCTGGGCCGCCGCCGGATGTTCCTGATCGCGCTGGCCGCGTTCGTCGCGACGAGCGCGCTCGCCGGAGCGGCCTCCGATCCGGCGACGCTCGTCGCCGCCCGGCTCGCCCAGGGCTGTGCCGCGGGCATGCTGACGCCGCAGAACAGCGGCCTGATCCAGGATCTGTTCCGCGGGGCCGAGCGCGGCCGGGCCTTCGGCATGTTCGGCGCGGTCGTCGGCATCTCCACCGCGGTCGGGCCGGTGCTCGGCGGCGTGATCCTCGCGCTGTTCGGCGATCCGGACGGCTGGCGGTGGGTGTTCTACGTGAACGTGCCGATCGGCGTCGTCGCGTTCGGGCTCGCGATGAAGCTGCTGCCGCGCGCGGACCGGCGGAAGTTCCGGCTGCGCACGGAAATCGACTTCGTCGGGATCGTCCTGCTGGCCGTCGCGGTGCTCGGCGTGCTGCTGCCGCTGGTGCAGTCCGAACGGGGCGGGCTCGGCCGGTTGTGGTGGCTGTTCGGGGTGGCGATCGTCTTCGGCACGGCGTTCGTGTGGTGGGAACAGCGCGTCACGCGAAGGAACCGGCCACCGCTGCTGGACATCCGGCTCTTCACCGGCACTCCCGGCTACGCCAGCGGCGCGGCGGTCGGGGCGCTGTACTTCTGCGGGTTCGCCGGGATCTGGCTGGTGTTCGCGCTCTTCTTCCAGCAGGGGCTCGGATACACGCCGCTGCAGTCGGGCTTGGCGGTCACGCCGTTCGCGCTGAGCTCGGCCGTGACCGCGGCCGTCGCCGGGCGGCTCGTGACCCGGTTCGGCCGGAGGCTGACCGTCACCGGGCTGAGCATCGTCGCGCTCTCGCTGCTGTCGGTGGCGTTGGTCGTGCAGTGGGTGCCGCCGTCGGCCGCGGGATTCGCTGTGGCCGGTCCGCTGCTGATCGGCGGAATCGGCGGCGGGATGGTGATCTCGCCGAACACGACGCTCACCCTCGAATGCGTGCCGAACCGGCTGGCCGGCGTCGCCGGGGGAGCGCTGCAGACCGGACAGCGGATCGGCACCGCGATCGGCACGGCCGTGCTGGCGTCGGTGTTCGAATCGGTGGTTCCCGCGGCCGGGCACCAGACCGCGCTCACCGCCGCGATGTGCTGCGCGGCCGGCCTCACGCTGGTCGCGCTGGCGTTCGCGACCCTCGAACTCCGCGCCCGCAGGAGGCGTGCCATCCTGACGGAGGACCGCCAAGCTGCGCAGTCCGCAGCGAATATTCACCGTACGTAATCTGGCAACTCTTATCTTGCCTGTTCGGTGAGCTACTTACCGCCACCAGGTGATACTCCATCCGGGTGACAGGTGACCTTCGGCCCTAGTGCTACTCAGAGCAACCGAGTAGACCTTATGGAGCCTTCAGAACGACACTTTGGCTACCTACAGTGGCAATTCGTTCGATCGACCGGGGATGGGTCGATCGGCCGAGCGGCCCGGGAGTCCGAAGTTCCGGGGAATGGACACCCGGAGTCGCATTCCGGTACGAAATTCGTCGGCGTCCGCGGGGGACCGTACGGCGAATCGCCGGGGCACTGCCCGGAGTGGCCGGCCGAGTGCGCGCGAAGGCAACGGGGCGGGCCCGGGCGAGGGGGAACCGGGCCCGCCCGCCTTTCCCTTCCCCGGCTCGACCTTGCCCGCAGGCCGGCCGCCGATGTTCCGACCGGGGCTTGTCCATGCCGCTCGACGTCGCCCCGGGCTGCCCGCGGAGGTTCCGAGCGGGTCTTGTCCGGGGCGCTCGACGTCGTCGTCGGACCCAGGTCGCACGACCCTGAGCGCGTCGAACTCTGTCCGTGCAGGTCGACCTTGTCTTCAGGCCCGGCTGCGCGGCTCTGGACGTGTCGAATGCTGTCCGTGCCGTGTGCCCGTTGTCTTGGGGTCCGATCGCACGGCTCCGCGCGTGCCGAAAACGCTGACCGTGCCTCTTGACCTTCCCCTCGGGGACGGCCCCACGCTCAGAGCGTTCCGAACGAGGGAGACCCATGACGGACCTGCTCGCCATCGGCGCGTTCGCGCGCCTGGCCCGCCTTTCGCCCAAAGCACTGCGGCTCTACGACGAGACGAACCTGCTGCCGCCCGCCCGCGTCGACCCGGACACCGGCTACCGCTGGTACTCGCCGGGCCAGCTCGACCGGGCCCGCCGCGTCGTCCAGTTGCGCGGGCTCGAGATGCCGCTGCCGCGGATCCGGGCCGTCCTCGACCTGCCGCCGGACGCAGCGGCGGCCGAGGTCCGCGCGTACTGGGAGGAGCAGGAGCGGGCGTGGCACGGGAAGCGGGAACTCGCCGGGTTCTTCCTCGACCAGCTGGCAGGGAAGGAAACCCCGATGTACGACGTGTCCGTTCGCGAAATGCCCGCCCGCACGCTGCTCGTCACCTCCGAGCACCTGACCGCCGACCGGATCGGCGAGTTCGCCGCCCCGCTGTTCGCCTTCTTCGGCGGCCCGGCGGTCCCGCGCCCGGAAGGCAGCGCCGGACGGCCGTTCCTGCGCTATCACGGAGAAATCAGCAATGACAGCGACGGCCTGGTCGAGTTCTGCTGCCCGATCGACCCCGAAGGCGGGGACATCGCCTTTCCGGAGATGACGCTCAGCACCGACGACGCGGGCCGCGAGGCTTACGTCACCGTGCCGAAGGCGAACATGATGACCGCGCTCGGCGCCGAGTCGCTGCACCGCTGGCTGGCCGGCCACGACGTCGAAGCCGACTGGAAGCCGCGCCAGATCTTCCTGTGCGATCCCGGGGCTGCCGCCCTCGACGATCCGGTCTTCGAACTGGCGGTCCGGCTGCGCTGAGACGTCCGGTTTCACCCGGTTCCGGCTGCTCGGGAATGTCGCGCTCGCGCACGGCCGTCGATCATGTTGGGATGGCCGCGTTCTGCGAAGAGGGGAGCGCTCATGGCCCACGAGGCATCGCCGGGCAACCGGATCCGGGTGTGGTACCGACCGATGCGGGCGCGCGACACCAGTGAAGGACACCGCGCGTCGACGCCGCTGGAATTGCTGTTCGACCTGTGTTTCGTGGTCGCCGTCGGCCAGGCCGCCGCGCAACTGCACCACGCGCTTTCCGAAGGCCACGTCGGGCACGGGGTGCTCAGTTTCGGGATGGTGTTCTTCGCGATCTGGTGGGGCTGGCTGAACTTCAGCTGGTTCGCCTCGGCGTTCGACACCGACGACGTGCCCTACCGGCTGGCCACTCTCGTCCAGATCGCCGGCGGCCTGACTGTCGCGGCCGGCGTGGACAAAGCCTTCGCGGGCGACTTCACGATCGTGGTCATCGGATACGTCCTGATGCGGCTCGCGGCAGTCGCACAGTGGTTGCGCGCGGCGCGGCAGTCACCGGAATTGCGCACGACCGCGTACCGCTACGCAGCGGGGATCACGGCCTGTCAGATCCTGTGGATCGTCCGGCTCGCGATTCCCGGCACCGCGGGGTTCGTCGGCTTCTTCGTCGTCCTGGTCCTGGAACTCGCCGTGCCGGCGTTCGCGGAAGCGCGGACCACCACTCCGTGGCACTCGCGTCACATCGCCGAGCGGTACGGGCTTTTCACGCTGATCGTGCTCGGCGAAACCGTGCTCAGCGCCACCAACGCGGTGAAAGAGGGGATCGCGGAGGGCGAGCACACGGGGGAGCTGGTGTCGCTGGCTGTCGCGGGCCTGGTCCTGGTGTTCTCGATGTGGTGGCTGTATTTCGACCAGCCGGGGCACGCCCGCCTCGAGCGCGGCAACTCCCGGTGGACCGCGTTGAGCTGGGGATACGGGCACTACCTGATTTTCGGTTCGGCCGCGGCCGTCGGCGCCGGGCTGGAACTGGCGGTCGGCTTCGACAGCGGGCAGGTGCACGTCAGCGGCATCGTGACCGCGCTGGCCGTGACGATCCCGGTCGCGATCTTCTTGCTCAGCGTGTGGCTGCTGCACATCGGCCCGACCAACGAATGCCGTCCGATCGCGATCGGCTTCCCGGCGGCGGCCGTGCTCGTGCTCGCGGCGTCGTTCGGCCCGGCGCCGATCCACGTGACGGCGGCCCTCGCGGCGATCCTCGTCGGGGTCACGGTGATCGCGACGCACGGGGAGCGCGAGCCGGGCTGACCGCCCTCGGGTCTCGGCCGCCGGATCGACGCAGGTCAGGGGCTTGGCGCGAAAAAAGGGACCCCCCTGTTCGAGGGCTGCTTCGGGCCGTGTAATGTTCTCTTCGTCGCCAGGGAAACCCGGCGGCCACCGGGAACACGAACCAAGCTCCCACAGTAGTGGTAGAGTGGGTGGTCCCAAACCTCCGGAGCTGAACCAGCCCCCGACGAAGCCTCGAGCTTCCCAGGGTGTAGAGTTGGACTCCGGAAAAACAAAAGCTTGAAATAACGCATCGAGCTTGGCCTGGTTGATTCCGGGTTTGGTTCGGGGTGTGTTGCTTGAGAACTCAACAGTGTGCTAGTGAACTAAGCCAGTAGAGCTTATATGAAACCCCCTCGTCGGGGTTTCC
>NZ_JBHZAG010000115.1:0-25548 GCF_042754125.1 Amycolatopsis sp. NPDC059235 | reverse complement strand
GGGTTCGGCTCGTCGCCTGGCGGCGACATTGCGCACGGGCGTGCGTGGGGCACCCCGAAGCTTGATTGTGCTGACGGTCTGGGGGTGCTTGTCAAGGCGGGAAAGATGCCTTGACAAGCACCCCCAGACCGCAGGAGAGCTTCGTATCGGGGTGCGGGGGAGGGGCTGGGTGCCTCGATAGCGGGTGCACTGGTGCGGTTTTGGGGCTGGGTGCCTCGATCGTTGGGTGTAGCAGTGCGGATTGGTGGGTGGGGTTAGCGCCCCAATGTGGCGTTGGGTGCGTGGGACGCACCGAACGCCACATTGGGTGCGTGGGACGCACCCAATGCCACATTGGGGCGCGCCTGGCGGGTGCTGGTTGGGTCGTGAGGGGAACCTTCAGGGACTCAGAGTTCCTGAAGGTGGCCCTCACGGAAGTAATCAGGCCCACCTCGGTGCGGGGAAAGAGTGGCGTGGTGGGGGTGGGCGGCTAAGTTGTGCGGCATGGATGTGCACGTCGTCGATCACCCGCTGGCCAAGGCTCGTCTCTCGACCATGCGGGACGCTCGGACGGACAGTGCTGCGTTCCGGGCCGCGTTGCATGAGTTGACTGTCATGCTCGTTTATGAAGCCACGCGGGATGCGCCGGTGCGTACTGAGCGGATTCATACTCCGGTGGCGCGGACTGACGCGTATCGGTTGGCCAGTCCGCCGTTGCTCGTGCCTGTTTTGCGGGCCGGGCTCGGGATGGCTGACCAGGCGCACAAGCTCATCCCGGACGCCCAGATGGGGTTCGTCGGGCTCGCTCGCGACGAGGAGACGCTCAAGCCGACTCCCTACCTCGAGTCGCTGCCCGAGTCGCTCGCGGATCGGCCCGTGTTGGTGCTTGATCCGATGCTCGCCACGGGCGGGTCGATGGAGTACACGATCCGGCTGTTGACCGATCGCGGGGCTACCGACGTCACCGCGATTTGTGCGCTCGCCGCGCCGGAGGGGCTCGCGCATCTCGAGCAGACTGGGCTGCCGGTTCGGGTGGTCACGTCGAGCATTGACGAGCGGCTCAACGACTCCGGGTTCATCGTGCCGGGGCTGGGCGACGCGGGGGATCGGCAGTACGGCGCTAGGTGAGCCAGCCGGAAGCGTTGGCGTGCAAGGCTTTTTCGTACCCGTCGGAAACGCTGAAGTTGTCGGGCAGGCGGCCGGACAGTTCCAGGGAGACCAGGCCGTGCACGAAACCCCACAGGCTGACTGTGATCAGTTCCGGCGCGACGTCCTGGAACTGGCCGGATGACACCGCGGCGCGGACGACCCCGGTCAGGGGGGCGAGGGTGGACTGGGCGACGTCGTCGGCTTCGGCGTTCGGTTCGAAGCCTGGCACGGAGCGGCTGAACATGATCGCGTACAGGTGCGGGTCGGCCAGTGCGCTTTCGCGGTAGGCGATGCCCAGGCGCACTAGGTCGGGTACTGCGTCGCCAGTCAGGGGGACTGTCGCGAGGCGGGCGCCGAAGCGGCGGAAGCCTTCTACGTACAGTGCGTTCACCAGGTCCGGTTTGCTGCCGAACAGCGAGTACACCGCGGTGGTCGACGTGCCGGAGTCGGCGGCCAGTTTTCGCAGGGACAGCGCCTTGGGGCCGTCCGCGGAGATCAGTTCGCCTGCCCGGTCCAGGAGCTTCAGCCGGAGGGTTTCGTCGTGGGTACGGGGGCGAGGCATGTACCCAGCGTAACGCAACAACGTTATAAAACGCGACCGTGACCGTCGTTTTAAGATTTGACCTGGAGTGCACTCCAGGTCGTACTGTCGAGCGCATGAGCTACTCGATAGCGGAAGCCGCACGACGTAGCGGCCTGTCGATCGACACCCTCCGGTACTACGAACGGATCAAGCTTCTCGAACCGCCCGCTCGCGATTCGGCGGGGCGGCGCGCCTACTCCGACGAGGACCTGAACTGGCTCGGCTTCCTCACGAAGCTGCGGCTCACCGGGATGCCGATCAAGAGCATGCGCGAGTACGCCTCGCTGCGCCGGCACGGGGTGGCCAGCGCGGGACGGCGCAAGGCGATCCTCGTGGAGCAGCGGCAGTCGGTCGCCGACCGGATCGCCGAGCTGCAGGGTTGTCTCGACATTTTGGACTACAAGATCGCCAACTACGAACACATCGAGCGCAAGGCCCTCGGGGTCGCGCCCGAAATGGAGGGAATTTCCGCGTGATCGGTACGAGGAAGCTCGGCGCACTGGAGGTCGGCGCACAGGGGCTCGGCTGCATGGGGATGAGCTCGGCCTACGGCGTGCGCGACAACGACGGCGAGTCCGTCGCCACGGTGCACCGGGCGCTGGAACTGGGGGTGACCCTGCTCGACACGGCCAACGTGTACGGGGCGGGGGAGAACGAGAAGCTCGTCGGCAAGGCCATCGCGGACCGTCGCGACCAGGTGGTTCTCGCGACGAAGTTCGGCATCGTGCACACCGACGCGGGCATGACCGCGCGCGGTGACGCCGCGTACGTGAAGCAGTGCTGCGACGAATCGCTGCAGCGGCTCGGCATCGACCACATCGACCTCTACTACCAGCACCGCGTCGACCCGAACGTCCCGATCGAGGAGACCTGGGGCGCGCTCGCCGAGCTGGTCGAGGCCGGGAAGATCCGCTACGCCGGGATTTCCGAGGCCGGCGCGGAGACGATCCGCCGGGCGCACGCGGTGCATCCGGTGACCGCGCTGCAGAGCGAATGGTCGCTGTGGACGCGCGGGATCGAGGACGAAATCCTCGGTACTTGCCGCGAACTGGGTATCGGAATCGTGCCGTTCTCGCCGCTGGGCCGCGGGTTCCTGACCGGCGCGGTCACGTCGGTGCAGGAGCTGCCCGAGGGCGACATGCGCCGTGGCCTGCCGCGGTTCGCCGAGGACAACCTCGCGCGCAACATGGCAATCGTCGAGGCGTTGCGTGCGCTGGCCGCGGACAAGGGCGTCACGGCGGGGCAGCTGGCGCTCGCCTGGGTGCAGGCCAAGGGAGCCGACGTCGTGCCGATTCCGGGCACGAAGCGGCGGAAGTACCTGGAAGAGAACGTCGGCGCGGCCGAGCTGGAACTGTCCGAAGAGGACATCGCGGCGATCGAGAAGGCCGCTCCGGCCGAGGCGGTCGCGGGGGAGCGGTATCCGGAGGCGCTCGCGCGCGTCACCGGCAAGTAGCAGTCGCAGCCGGTGCCCCGCTTTCGCCGCGGGGCGCCGGCGTCCCGAAGACCGGGTACGTTCTGAGGGATTTCTGAGATCTTCCGACCACTCTGATCGCCGTCAGATCAAGGCGACGCGGGAGGTCGGTGTCATGGCGGACGTGCTGGACTACCTGGTGGTCGGAGCCGGGCCGGCGGGATTGCAGCTCGGGCGGCAGCTGGGCGGGGCCGGGCGCAGCTACCTGGTCCTGGAACGCGGGTCCGTGCCCGCCGCGTTCTTCACGCGATTTCCCCGGCACCGCACGCTCATCTCGGTCAACAAGAAATACACCGGCTGGACCGACCCCGAGCTGAACCTCCGGGTCGACTGGAACTCGCTCCTCGACGACGGGCCGGATCCGCTGGTTTTCACCGACTACAGCGCCGAGATGTTCCCGCCGGCGGAAGCGTTCCTCAGCTACACCGCCGATTACGCGGCGAAACACGACCTCAAAATTCGCTACGACACCGAGGTTACGCGAATTTCGCGGGCGGACGACGTCTTCACGGTCACCGCCGCGGACGGGGAGAAATTCAGCGCGCGGCGGCTGATCATGGCTACCGGGGTGACCAAGCCGTACATCCCGGACGTGCCGGGTATGGAGCTGGTCGACCAGTACGCCGATTACGACACCGATCCGGAGCAATTCATCAACCAGCGCGTTCTGGTGCTGGGCAAGGGAAACTCCGCGTTCGAGACGGCCGACAGCATTAACGCCTTCGCTGCGGTGCTGCATGTCGCCGGTCCGCGACCGGTCAAACTCGCGTGGCGCACGCACTTCGTCGGACACCTTCGCGCGTTCAACGCCGGTGTGCTCGACATGTACCAACTCAAGCTGCAGCACGCGATTCTCGACGGTGACGTCCGCGAGATCACCAAGGACGACGACGGCTACCACGTCAAGTTCGCTTTCGCGCGCGCCGATGAGCTGGTCAAAGAAATTCGCTACGACCGCGTCATCGCCGCGACCGGGTTCCGGTTCGACGCTTCGATGTTCGACGAGGACTGCCGTCCGGAGATGACGATCAACGACCGGTTCCCGGCACAGACGTCGTCCTGGGAATCGGTGAACGTGCCGGGGCTGTACTTCGCCGGGACGATCACCCAGGCCCGCGATTTCAAGAAGGCCACCAGCGCGTTCATCCACGGCTATCGCTACGGCGTGCGCGCGCTTTCCAAGGTGCTCGACGAGCGTTATCACGACACTGAATGGCCGAGCACGGCGGTGGGCGGCAAAACCAGTGAACTGGTCGACGCTGTCATCAGCCGGATCAACCGTACTTCCGCGCTGTATCAGCAGTTTGGCTTCCTCGCCGACGTCCTCGTGGTCGACGGCGATCAGGCCCGCTATTACGAGGAAGTCCCGGTCGATCGGTTCAAGGACACCGCACTGGGCGAGAGCGCCAACGCGTTCGTGATCACCCTCGACTACGGGCCGGACCACGACAAGATCGATCCGTTCGACTTCACCGTCACGCGGGCGAGCCAGGATGTCGCGAACGATTCCGGCGAAGGCCATTACCTGCATCCGATCGTCCGGCATTACCAGGGCGGAGAATTGGTCGCGACCCATCATGTCACCGAGAACCTCGAAAACGAGTGGAACCGGCCGGTGCACGTGGACGCGTTGACGGCCTTCTTCACGAAGCAGCTCTGACATGCGCACGATCGCGGAGCTGGAAGCCATCGCGCGCGAACGGATGGAACCAGCACACTACGACTATTACGCCGGTGGTGCGGGCGACGAAGCCACCTTACGCGCCAACGAAGAAGAATTCCGCCGCCGGGTGCTGATCCCGCGGGCACTGCGCGGAGTCGGCAAACGAGACCTGACGGTGGAAATCGCCGGTTCGCCGATATCGATGCCGATTCTGGTGTGCCCAACGGCTTTCCACCGTCTGGCGCATTCGGACGGAGAACTCGCGACCGCGGAAGCCACCGCGGAAGCGGGCACTGTCTTCGTGTGCAGCATGGCCTCGACGACGGCCGTCGAGGACGTCGCCAAAGTCGCTGACGTCCTCTGGTTCCAGCTGTATCCGCAATCGGACCGCGAATTCACCGAGTCGGTCATCAGCCGGGCGGAGAACGCGGGTGCGCGGGCATTGGTGGTGACGGTCGATTCCGCGGTGCGCGGACGACGGGAACGCGAGTACCGCCACGCATTCCACGATCTCCCTCCGGGGTTGGCCGCGGAGAACATGCGCGACGCCACCGGCCGGGTGCGGGACATCGAGATGCCCGCCGACCTGACCTGGGACGACCTGGATTGGCTGCGCGGAGCCACGAAAATGCCGGTGCTGCTCAAGGGAGTGCTGCATCCGGAGGACGCCCGGCGCGCGGTGGCGGCCGGAATCGACGGGCTCGTGGTGTCCAACCACGGCGGGCGGCAACTCGACGGCGCAATTTCGAGTCTGGCCGCGCTCCCCGAAATCGTGTCCGTTGTGGACGGTCAAGTGCCACTGATCCTCGACGGCGGCGTGCGAAGCGGCGCGGACGTTATCAAGGCGCTCGCGCTCGGCGCGGACGCGGTCGGCGTCGGCAGGCCGGTGCTGTGGGGGCTCGCCGCGGCGGGGCAGGAAGGGGTCGCCGAAGTGCTGGAACGGTTGCGCGAGGAAACGGACACCGCACTCGGGCTTTGCGGGGCGCGGACGCCCGGCGAGCTGACCGCGGACCTGGTCCGATGAAACGTCTCGTGCTCGCGGGGGCGGCGGGGCTCGTCGCGACCAGCCCGAAATGGCTGCCGGGCCGGGTCGTCGCGATGCGGAACCGGATTTTCGCGCTGGTCAACGGGGACGAGGGCTACCAGGTTCCGGTCGAGGACTTCCGCCGGGTGTACGCCGATCCGGCGGCCGACGGACGCAGCGAGGGCGCCGCGCTGTCGGACCTGTTCTGGTACTGGCTCGCGCCCGGACCGCAGGTGCACCAGGAACATCTGGAGCCGGGCCCGCGCTACGACGAGGTCGCCAAAACCACCCGGAACATCCTGGTCAAGTCCAAGGCCGAATCGCAGGCGTTGACCGAACGGGTCGCCGCGCGCGTGCTCGACCGGATCGAGACCGGGCCGGGACGGCTGCTCCGGCTGCGCGACGAGATGATGCCGGTCTGGGCCGAGCTGTACTACGAGCTGGTGTTCGGCGAACCGTGCCCGCCGGAGGCCCGGGACCTGATCGTCGGGCACGCCGACGACGTCGTGTCCGCGCTGAAGTGCGTCCGCCCGCGCAACATGCGCCGCCGCGCCCGGCTCACCGCATACCTGCACCGCAGGCTCGACGACGTGCCGCATCCGCTGCCGTCCCGGCTCACCCGCGAGGAGCAGGTGTTCTACCTGCAGGGCACGTTCTTCAACACCGCGGTCGTGCAGATGTCCGAGGCGATGGCGCACCTGCTGATGGTGCTCGCCGAACATCCGCAGGTGCAGCGCAGGCTCGCGGAGAACCCGGACGACGACGAGTATTTCGACCGCGTGCTGGACGAATGCCTGCGCACCTACCCGTTGTTCGGCATCGCACACCGCATCACCACCGGCGACATCGAACTGGCCGACCGGACCATCGACGCCGGAACCGTGCTGTTGTTCAGCTACCCGGAGTTCCACCACGCCGGAGTGGACCGGGCCGAGGAATTCGACCCGGAGCGTTGGGCCGGGTGCCCCGCGCACCAGCAGCGAAATTTCTTGCCGTTCGGCGTCGCGCAAAACCGGCCGTGCCCCGCGCGCGGCCTCGCCCCGGTGACGATGCGCGTGGTCACCAGGGAATTCCTGCGCCGGTTCGCCCTCACTACGAGCGCCGCGCACACCCGCTCGATTCCCAATCGCGGACCGGTTTTCGCGATCCCGCGCGGATCGCGGCGAAATCCGCGCACCGCATTGGCCTATCTGGCGGTACGCGACCGCTGGGAAGACGTGTGGCGCAGCCTCGCGCAACTGGTGTTCGGCACCTACATGGTGCTTGACGCGCGCCGGCTTCGTTTGTGCACCAAACACTTCCAGGGAGGGAACCGATGAGTGTCGTAGAAGCCGCACCCGCGTTTTTCCTGGCGGCAGTGGTGATCCTGGTGGCCTGCCGGGCGGTGAACGCGCTGGCTGTGCGGCTCGGGCAGCCGCCGGTGGTGGGGGAGATGGTCACCGGCGTGCTGCTCGGCCCGTCGCTGCTCGGGCTCCTGCTGCCGGGCGTGCAGGAATGGCTGTTCCCGGACTCGGTGCGCACGCTGCTCTACCTCGGCGGCCAGATCGGGCTGGTCATCTACATGTTCGGCGCGGGCTACGAATTTCGCTTGAGCGCGCTCAAGGAAGGGAGGAAAACCGTCGCGGCGGTGTCCGCCGCGGGCACAGTCGTGCCGCTCGCGCTCGGCGTGGGGGTGAGCGTGCTCGGCGCGAACTGGGCCGGAATCCTGAAACCCGGGGTGTCGCCGGTGGTTTCGGCGGCGTTCGTCGCGGTGGCGCTCGCGATCACGGCGTTCCCCATGATGGCCCGGATCATCACCGAACGCGGCTTGGGCAGCACCCGGTTCGGCTCGCTCGCGCTGGCCTGCGGTGCCCTTGACGACGTCCTCGCCTGGATCCTGCTGGCCGTCGTCCTCGGCATGCACGCGGGCACGGCCGGTCCGATCGCGACGGCCATCGGCGGCGGAGTGCTGTTCGTGCTGCTGATCTGGCTGGTGGTCCGGCGGATCGTGGCGCGAGTGATGGACAACCCGCAGGTCTCGGTGGATCAGCGGATGCTCGTCACTGCCATGTTCCTGTTCGGTGCCGCATGGTTCACCGACGTCATCGGCCTGTACGCGGTATTCGGCGCGTTCATGCTCGGGCTGGTGTTCCCGCGCGGCGAAGCGGCCGACGCGGTGCTCGCGCGGATCATGCCGGTCGGCCGGGTCGTGTTCCTCCCGCTGTTCTTCACCTATTCCGGCCTCAACACGCGATTCGCGCTGCTCGCCGACCCGAAGCTGCTGATGTTCGCGCTGGTCTGCATCGCGGTCGCGGTGGTCGGCAAACTCGGCGCCTCGTGGGGCGCGGCGCGGCTGACCGGCGAGCCGCAACCAGTCGCGCTGCGGATCGGCGTGCTGGTGAACGCGCGCGGACTGATGCAGTTGGTGGCCTTGAACGTTGGGCTGTCCGCCGGAATCGTTTCCCCCGCGCTGTTCACCGTCCTGGTGCTCGTCGCGCTCGTCACCACGATCATGACCTCGCCGGTGCTCGGCTGGCTGGACAAACGCGACGCCCGCCGGTACGCGGACGGAGAAATGCCCGAATTTCTCCTGACCGGACGCAGCTGAACGATTGCCTACGAAAGTCGAGGGTCGGATGGCCGGATCACTGCGAGTATGGACCTGTGCACGATGAGGCAGAGACCCCGGCGGCTTCCCGGGTGCTCCTGGTCGAGGACGATCGCGATCTCGCCGGGATGCTCGTCGAATTGCTCGCCGGAGAAGGTTACGAGACCGAAGTGGCCCACGACGGACAGCGCGGCCTGCACCTCGGGCTCACCGGAAGGCACGCGGTGGTGATTCTCGACCGGCGGCTGCCGGTGGTCGACGGCCTTTCGGTGCTGGCCCAGCTGCGCCGCCGGGCAGTGCCCGCGCGGGTGCTGGTGCTGTCCGCGCTGGGCGAGCTGGCCGACCGGGTGCACGGCCTCGACACCGGGGCCGACGACTATCTGGTGAAACCGTTCGAGACCGACGAACTGCTCGCCCGGGTGCGCGCGTTGTGCCGCCGCGACGAGGAGCACGCCGAATCCCTCCCGCTTGGCGCGGCGGCGCTGGACCTGCAGCGGCACGAGGTCGTGCTGCCGCGCGGCGAGCGGGTGACGCTGTCCGGACGCGAGTTCGAACTGTTGCGCACGCTTGCCCAGCGGCCGAAAGCAATTCACCCGCGGGCGTCGCTGCGCGCGGGAGTGTTCACCGAATCCGCCGCGGAGTCCATTGTGGACACCTATGTGTACTACCTGCGGCGGAAGCTGGGACGGAACGTGGTGAAGACGGTGCACGGCCTCGGCTACCAGATCGGGGCGGTGTGACCACCGTCGTCGCTCCGGAGGCGCGGGCGCTGCGGCGCGCGCGGCGGACGATCGCGGGCCAGATCGCGGTGGTGATCACGATGGTCGTGCTCGCCGCCGGCGTGATCGCGTACTGGGTGCTGCTGCGCGGACAGTCCGCGGAGACCGAGCGGCAGCTGGAATTCGCCTTGGGACACGGGCTTTCCGCGACCCCGCCCGG
This sequence comes from Amycolatopsis sp. NPDC059235, assembly GCF_042754125.1. Classification (NCBI taxonomy): domain Bacteria; kingdom Bacillati; phylum Actinomycetota; class Actinomycetes; order Pseudonocardiales; family Pseudonocardiaceae; genus Amycolatopsis; species Amycolatopsis sp. NPDC059235. Next base: position 16,153 of record NZ_JBHZAG010000115.1, on the reverse strand, counting down.
CTGCACCTACCTGGTCACGCCCCAGGGCCACGCGCCTGCCGGGCGGCTCCCGTTCACGCTCCCGCCGGTGCCGCAAGTGCCGCACGACGGCGACGTGGTGACGGAAGAACGCGTGCTCGACGGCGCGACGTACACCATCCGCACGGTGAACCGCGGCGGCGAAGTATGGCAGGCGTATTTCAACGAGCATTACCTGATCTCCGACCGCGAACACCTGTTGTTAGGGCTCGGGGTGGCCGAGCTGGTGGTGCTGATCGCGTCGGTGATCAGCGGGTACCTGCTGGCCGCGCGGGCGATTCGGCCCCTGGGCGAGGCGTTGCGCCGGCAGCGGACGTTCGTCGCCGACGCGTCCCACGAACTGCGTGCGCCGTTGACCCGGTTGCACACCCGCACACAGCTGCTCGCCCGTCGCGGCGGCGCGGGACCGGACGAGCTGCAAGCCCTGGTCTCGGGCACCCGCGAACTGGGCGCGGTGGTCGACGATCTGCTGTTGTCCGCGCAGGCCTGTGCCGAGCGGCCGCAGCTGGAGCCGGTGCAGCTGGCGGTGCTGGCGGAACAGGCCGTGGCGGCGGAATCGGTCCGCGCGAACGACCGGCAGGTGGACCTCCGGCTGAGTCGTTCACCGGGGCTGGAGGACGTGGTGCCGGGTGTGCCGACCGCATTGCGGCGGGTGCTGTCCGCCTTGCTGGACAACGCGATCGGGCACACGCCGCCGGGCGGCTCGATCGAGGTGATTCTCGCCAATCCGGATGCCCGGCACGTCGAACTGCGCGTGTGCGACACCGGAACCGGCTTCCCTCAGCACGAAGCTGAACGGCTTTTCGAACGGTTCGCCCACGGCGCGCACGGCGAGGGACGACGGTTCGGGTTGGGCCTGGCATTGGTGCAGGAAGTCGTGACCGGACACGGCGGGACCATTGCCGCGTTCGGAAAGCCTGGTGTCGGCGCGACTTTCACGTTGCGCTTCCTACGGGCTTGAGCTTTCGCGCCTGGAACTTCTTGTACAGGAAGAAATAGAGCTTGATGTACTGGCCGACCAGGACGGCGTTGATGATCGTGCCCTCCCGGATGAAATGCGGTCCGCCGAGGAAGATCAGCCCGATGCCCGCGGAGATGGCCAGTAGCGTGCAGTCGAAGACGGTCTTGATGTTGCCCCATTTGCGGCCGGTCTTTTTCTGCAGGGTGTTGACGAACAAGTCGATCGGCATCAACACGAGATTGGCGCGGATCATCAGGAAAAGCCCGAACGCCAGCATCGCGTCGGCTAGGAACAGCAACGCGAGATTGGCCGCGTAGGGCGCTAGCGAGATCCACTTTGTTGCCATCAGGTTGAAGTCGAGCAGTGCGGCCAGGATCAGCGCCGGAACCAGCGAGAACAGGTTTTGGAGCTTGAACGCCCTTGGCAGCACCAGAAAAGTCAGCCCGAGCATGAGCACTTCGAGCATGAGATTGAACGTGCCCTGGCTGAGCGGCGGGAGCACGAGCGTCATCGTGCGGGTCAGGCTGCTTTGCGGGGAGATGCCAATCCCGGCCCGGATGGCCAGTCCGAGACCGAGTGTCAGCAGATAGATCCCCGCGATGTAGGTGATCCACCGCCGCACCACGTTGCCGGTGTCGATTACTCCCGCGTCTTTGTCGTAAGGCACGACCGCGACCTCCTCGTTGAGGGTTACTTCATGAATCCGAAACGGTCGAGCGAGATGAACAGGGTCAGGAGTTTGTTGACGACGGGCTCGCCCTCGTTGCGGTTGCCCAGTTTCTCGAGCGCGGCGTCGACGGAGCGGGTCGCGTCGACGAGTTCGGCGAGGTTCATGTCGGCCATCACGCCGTAGAACTCCAGCGGCAGGCAGGATTTCGTCTCGCCGTCCTCGGTCACGAGACAGCCGCCGACCTGTGTGTCCAACTGCTTGAGGTTGGCGCACATTTCCGCGCTGTCGCTGCCGACGCTCACGAAGTATGCCGACGGAGCGGGCCAGAACGTCGACACCGCACCACGGTCGATCGAAACGCCCTTGAACAGCCCGGTGACGATGTGTCGCTCCCCGTCGGCATAACGCTGCACGACCGAAATCCGGTTGAGCAGCTCGCCTTCGTGCTCGGGCACGACCGCGCCGTCGCGGAACGGTACCCAGATTTCTTGGGCGAACTTGAGATGTCCGCGTCCGTAAACGTCGAAAAGCAGCACCTTCGCCCGGTTGCCTTCGGGAGAAATTTCGAGCGGGGTCAGGTCAAGTTGCGAGGCGGTCAGATCGGCGAGACCCGGCTTCGGTTCCTTGGCCAGGCTTGAGTAATCGATGCCGACGCGGTTGAGCAACTTGCGGTCGCGCGCGACGAGTTCGCCGCCCTTGAACACATACCGCGGGTTGATCTTCGCGAGGCTGTCGGTGAGGACGATGTCGGCGAAGCGACCCGGGCTGAGCGAACCGAGATCGCGGTCCTTGCGGAAGGAACGGGCGGCGTACAGCGTGCCCATCTTGATCGCTTTGATCGGCGGCATTCCCATTTCGATCGCCAGCGAGATCACCCAGTCGATATGGCCCTGCCGCAGGACTCGGTCCACCGAGATGTTGTCCGCGCAGAGCTGGAAGTTTTCCGCGGGCCAGCGCCGTTTCACGATGGCGCGCAACATGGTCCGAATAACCTCGGGACTTCCGACGCCGAACTTGATCTGCGTGTTCAGGCCGTAGCGGACGCTCTTTTCGATGTCGTCCTCGTTCCAGACGTCGTGATTGTTGTCGACGCCGATCGCGGGCATGTAGTTCAGCAGCATGTCCGACAACGCCGTGACGCCCCAGTGGCAGTTCACGAACCCGGAATTCGCGCGGCCCAGTGCGGACTTGCGGAAGTCCTCGGCGTCCCCGGTCATGTAGGACAGATGCGCCAGTTCGCCCAGCCCGATCACCGGATCCATCTTCAACATGGCCTCGGTGACGTCGGTCGAGGTCTTCTTCCCCGGCGCGAACGCGTACAGCCGATACGGCAGCTTTTCGTGGTCGGCAAACAACGTCTGGACGGCTTCCACCGCCTCGTCGCCGGCCGCGCTGGCGAAGTCCAGGGTTTCCCCGAAGACCGTGGTCGTTCCACTGGGGACGATCGCCTCGCCGAACGCCGCCGGATGCGCGAGCTGCGATTCGAAATGCAGATGCGCGTCGATCAATCCGGGAATCGCGTAAAGCCCTTCGCCATCGAAGGCCTCGCGCACCCGCACGACCGACTCGTCGGGGTTCAGCGCGACGATCCGCTGCCGGTAAACGAGAAGCGAGCCGGGATAGACACTTTCCGTGTGCACGTCGACGATGTTGAGATTACGCAGCAGCAGGTCCGCTTCCTGCTCGCCGGAGAGAATGCCGAAGATCGTCCGCACATGATCTTCTTGCGCGGCAACGTCTTCGGCCGGGATCGGGGGATACGTCGTCGGATCCTGCACAGTGTCCTCGCTTCGCTGTCGTTGGTGCACTGATAGAACCCGGCGCATACCGTTGCTGACAAGCATTCATTTTCGTACGACGTGTACTCTTTTTTCGTACGCTAAGGAGGGCTAGGGAGGTTCACCAGTGCTCCACTCGCGGTTGCTGCAGTACATCGACGAAGTGGCGCGCCTCGGGTCCATCCGCGCGGCCGGGGCGAGGCTGCACGTCGCGCCGTCGGCGATCAACCGGCAGATCCTGCTGCTGGAAGCGGAACTCGGCCAGCCGCTGTTCGACCGTCTGCCGCGCGGGATGCGCCCGACACCGGCTGGGGAAGCGCTGCTCGCGCACGTCCGGCGCACCCTGCAGCAGTACCGCGAGACCGTCGCGGACATCCGGGACCTGCACGCACTCGGCAGCGGCGAGGTCGTGATCGCCACGATGACCGGCCTGGCCAGCAGCGTCGTCGCCACCGCCGCGGCGGCGTTCCGGGGCCGGCATCCGCGAGTCCGGATCTCGATCCGCACGATGACGACGCAGGACATCCTGCACGCGGTCGAGGCCAGCGAAGCCGATCTCGGGCTCGGCTTCAACGTCCCGTCCTCGGCACACCTCGAGGTCTGCTGGCAGATGAACACCCGGCTCGGCGTGGTCGTCGCCCCGCACCATCCGCTCGCCGGCGCGGACCCGATCCCGCTCGCGCAGTGCCCGCCCTACCCGCTGATTTTCGCCGACCGCTCGATGGTCATCCACGGCATCGTCGCGGAAGCCTTCGCCAAGGCCGGTCTCGACATCGAACCGGCCTTCCACACCAATTCGATCGAGACAATGAAACGGCTCGCCGCCTCCGGTGATGCCATCGCGTTCCTCAGCGAATTCGACATCGCCGAGGAGATCCGAGACGGCCGCCTCGTCTTCCGCCCGGTCCGCGACGCGTTCAGCAACAACGTCGTTTCGTTGGTACGCCGGGAAAAACACGGCCACGGTCTGGCGAGTTTGTTGCTGGCCGAGGACATCGTGGGGGCGCTGACCCACGCGCAGACTCCGCGGCCGTAGGGCTCAGCGCCGTTCCTGCGAAGGTACGTGAGGGGAACCCTGAGGGAATCAGAGTCCCTCAGGGTTCCCCTCACGTACCTCTGAGGGAGCGGAACTCCTCGGATCAGTCGGTGAGAGTGTCGGTCGGCAACAACGCCCGTAGCCGCCGAGTCGTCGCCTCGTATTCGACGTATGCGCGCGAGTTTTCCGGCCCACCGGCGGCCATCAGTTCGTCGTGCGCGAGCGCTTGCTCGGCGATCACCGACGCGAGCAGCACCAGGAACCGAGCCGAACGCTCGGAACGGACCGCCATCTCGGCGGAACCCGGCAGACCCCGCTCGGCGAACCCCTCGAACACGGCGGTGTTCTCGCGCTGCTTCTCCGCCAGCAACCGGCAGGTCGCCGATTGCTGGCGGAGCTGGTCGGCATAAGCCACCTGCGGCGAAGCGGCATCCCCGGGCTGGCTCACGCCCGACATGATGCCCGTTCTCCGCCGCGGGCGGCCACCGGCTCGGTTCCTAGAGCACGACCACCGTGAACACAGCGGAGACGGCCGTGGCGAACAGGGTGGATTCGGGGTGGTACACCCGCAGCGTCAGCGTCGCGGAGACGTTCAGCCGGACGCCGAGGTCGAAGTCGTTGTCCGGTGCGCACGAGGCGGAGGCGAGGTTCACCCAGACCCCGGCCTGAGTTTGCTCCTGCAGGTACAGGAGTCCGCCGTCGTCGGCGCGACCTGCCGGGCCGGTCGCGAAGTGCCCGTGGATCCGGAGCTGCTCGCCCTTGTGCACCTTGGCCTTGACCGGTCCGGCCTTGATGTGGACGGGCGTCTTCTTCCCCGCCTGGTGCGCGGCCGGCGCGCTGGCCTGCGGGACAGCCGCCTCGGCAGGTGCCGCCAGGCAGAGGCCGCCGAGAGCGAGGGACAAGGCGAGACCGGCCCATCGGGCGTGTCGCCGCATCGAGGTAGTCATGAACCCAGCGCAGTGCACCGCCGCTCGCTCCGCTGCTCAATTCCCTCGACGGTCGGGGGACAGCCACCGGCAAGGAGGAGAGCGTGACCGTCCGAGAAGTTTCGTGACAGTGTTTTAAAACAGTGTTATGGTCGCTTCCGCACCCCAAGGAGGCGACCATGCACGGCCCAGTCCAGTTGTTCACCGTCATCGCGCTCGTATCGCTGCCGACCGTCATGTACGGCGGCTACGCGCTCAGCGGCGTCCTGCGCCGCGGCGACCTCACCGAGAAGCAGCGCGGCTTCTTCCGCGCCGGACATGCCCACGCCGGCGTGCTGCTGGTCCTCACACTCGCCGCGTTGCAGCTGGTCGAGCACGGCGGGCTCGGCGACACCGCGCGCTGGATCGTCTGTTTCCTGCTGCTGTTCGGCGTGCTCGCGCAGTCCGGCGGGTTCTTCCTCGCGATGCTGCGCACCCGCGTCGGCATGAGCGTCACCACCGGCGGCGCGGTGCTGCTCGGCGCGGCCATGCTGCTCACCGCCTACGGCGTCGCGTTCCCCTGACGAAATCGCTGGCGCCGGGTCGTTAAGCTGGATGACGTGCCTGAATACCTGTCAACTGCGCCTGTCAAGGGGACCCGCGACTTCCTCCCCGCCGAAATGTCCGTCCGCATGCAGGTGTTCGGCCATCTCTACGACGTGCTGGAGCGCTACGGCTACCTCCGCTACGACGGCCCGGTCCTGGAGCAGGCGGAGGTCTACGAGCGGAAGTCCGGCCAGGAGATCGCCGACCAGCAGCTGTACACGCTCACCACGCGCGGCGGCGAACGGCTCGCGCTGCGCCCGGAGATGACGCCGTCGGTGGCCAGGATGATTGCCGGCCACGCGAAATCGCTGTCGTTCCCGGTGCGCTGGTACAGCCACCCGAATTGTCACCGCTACGAGCGCCCGCAGCGCGGCCGCGTCCGCGAGCACTGGCAGATCAACGCCGACATCTTCGGTTCGGAAAGCGCGAACTGCGAGATCGAGATGTTCGAGCTGATCCACGACCTGATGGGCGCGGTCGGCGCGAGCCCGGACATGTTCGCGGTGCGCGTCAACGACCGGAACCTGCTGTCGTCGGCGCTGACCGACGTCGTCGGCATCTCGCCGGACCACCTGCCGCAGGTGTTCGCGCTCGTCGACCGGTGGGAGAAGACCTCGGCCGAGGAGCACGCGGCCAGCGCGGCCGAGATCGGGTTGTCGGACAAGCAGTACGAGAAGCTCGCCGAGACGCTCAGCGCCGGCCCGGCGCTGCTCGACGAACTGCCCGCGGAGGTCAAGGCCGAGTCGAACCTGGTCAAGGTGCTCTCCAGCAGCGCGGCGAGCCTGGTCCGGTACGAGCCGCTGATCGTGCGCGGGCTGGCGTACTACACGTCGACCGTGTTCGAGGTCTTCGACACGTCGCCGCAGAACCGCCGCGCGCTGTTCGGCGGCGGCCGATACAGCAACCTCGCCTCGATGTTCACCAAGGAGCAGATCTCCGGCATCGGGTTCGGCATGGGCGACGTGACGCTGATGGACTTCCTCGACACGCACGGCCTCACGCCGCAGCCGCGCAGCGAGGTCGACGTCACGGTCATCCCGGTCACCGAGGACCTGGCAGACCCGGCCCGCGACGTCGCGACGGCGCTGCGGAAGGCGGGGCTGCGCACGTCGACCCCGCTGGAACTGCGCAAACTGGGCAAGGAGCTCACGCGTGCGGACAAGGCGGGCGCGGTCGCGGTCGTCATCGTGGGCGAGGAGGACTGGGCGGCGGGCCGGGTGACGGTCCGGAGCCTGGCTACCCGCGAGCAGCAGCAGGTCGCGCTGGCCGACGTACCGGCGGCGGTGCGGGCGATGGTCTCGCCTGCCTGATTTTCCCCGAGGCGGGCGTCGGTCTCCGGACCGGCGCCCGCCTTGTTTTATCCGCCGAGGGGTGGATCCGGTGCGGTTTCGTCACTCGCGGCAGTCGGGAGCCGATGAATCGGCCACCCGGCTGGACGCTCCACAATGGACACTCAAGATCAGCATCGCCCCGCCGCGCGCGGCGGGGCGATGGTCCACTGACTGGGACGGCGGCCGGGCCAGATCCAGGTTTCTCCGGCTTCGCGGGCCTGGTCGGCGCCCTCGGGGTTGATTCGAGCACGCTTGGTTGTCATTGCAGGGTCGTCATGATCGGTTCTTTGTAGTACCCTTGCGTAGTCGAGGTCGATCGCCTTCGTTGCGAACCCTTGACTTGGCCTGTTGCCGGAGGTCGACCCCCAGGGCTTCCGGTGACAGGCCTCTTTACTTTCCCCGCAGAGGCTTTCGGCCCCGCTCAGCGGAGCGGGCGCTGCTCACATGAGCGTCGCGGCAAGGGTTCCGCCGAGTTCGGTCACCGCTTCCAGCGCGGCTTTGTCCGGTTCGCCCGTCACGAGCACGGGCTCGGCCACGCGGGTCCAGCCGAGCCCGGTCGTGATCGCGTCGAGCTGCCGCACGGTCCCGGACGTGTCGTTGTTGCCGTGCACGTACGCCCCGAACGGGCGGCCTTTCGTCGAGTCCAGGCACGGGTAGTACACGGTGTCGAAGAAATGTTTCAACGCTCCGCTCATGCTGCCGAGGTTCGCCGGCGTACCGAGGAGGTAGCCGTCCGCGGCCAGCACGTCGGCCGCCGTCGCGCCGAGCGCGGGACGGCGGACGACGTCGACCCCTTCGATGTCCGGATGGTTCGCGCCGGCGAGCGCGGCCTCGAACATCGCCTGCATCGACGGCGACGGCGTGTGGTGCACGATCAGCAACGTGGGCATGGTTCTCCCGTCAGCGCAGCAGTGCGGTGATCTCCTCGCGGACCGCGTCGAGAACTTCCGTCGCGCCGCGCCGCGCGTCGGCGAGTTCGCCGGTCACCGGAGCCACCACTTGCAGGTACGCCTTCAGTTTCGGTTCCGTGCCCGACGGCCGCACTACGACACGCACGCCGTCGCCGCTCAGCCGGAGCACGTCGGCGTCCGGCAGGAGGTCTTCGAGCGTCACCGGCACCCCGCCGAGCGTGGCCGGCGGGTTCGCCCGCAACGCGGCCATGAGGCGTCCGCGCACGGCGAGATCGGTGACCCGCAACGAGACTTGATCGGTGAGGTGCACGCCGTGCCGGGTCGCGATGTCGTCGAGGACGTCCAGCAGGGTGCGGCCTTCGGCCTTGAGCGTGGCGGCCAGGTCCGCGCCCGCGACCGCGGCGGAGATGCCGTCCTTGTCGCGAACAAAACTCGGGTTCACGCATAGTCCGAGGGCTTCCTCGTACGCGAACACCAAACCCTCGCCGGCTCGGACCAGCCATTTGAACCCGGTGAGCGTCTCCGCGTAGCGCGCGCCCTTTTCCTTCGCCACTTCGCCGAGCAGCGACGAGGACACGATCGTGGTGGCCACCAACGGATCTGGATTGTCCGTTGTGGACAGAACGTGCGACCCGAGCAGGACGCCGGTCTCGTCGCCGCGCAGCATCCGCCAGCCGTCGGGGCCGCGGACGCCGAGCGCGCACCGGTCGGCATCCGGGTCGAGCGCCACCGCGAGGTCGGCGTCCACTTCGGACGCCAGCGCCAGCAGGAGGTCGGTCGCTCCGGGTTCCTCGGGGTTCGGGAACGAGACGGTGGGGAAATCGGCGTCCGGTTCGGACTGCGCGGAAACCAGGTGTACGTCAGTGAATCCGGCCCGCGAAAGCGCGGCCCGCAGGGTTTCCGCGCCGACGCCGTGCAACGCCGTCGCGGCGATCCGCAGCTCGCGCGTCGTGCCACGCGGCAGCGCGCCGACCGCGGAAAGGTACGCCTCGCGCGGGTCGACAACCTCGGCACCGGGCTGGCGCGGGATGCTCCGAGTGGCCGGGGCCGACTGGATCGCGCGCTCGATTTCGCCGTCGGACGGCGGCACGATCTGTCCGCCGGTGGCGTCGTAAAGCTTGTACCCGTTGTCCGCGGGCGGGTTGTGCGACGCGGTGATCTGGATTCCGGCGACCGCGCCGTAGTGCAGCACCGAGAACGCCAGCACCGGCGTCGGCAACGGCCGCGGCAGCACCTTCACCGCGAACCCGGCGGCGGTCAGCACTTCGGCCGCCGCGGTGGCGAACGCTTCCGAACCGTGCCGCGCGTCCCGGCCGACCACGACCACGCCGCCCGCGTGCCCCTGCGCGGCGAGCCACGCGGCGACTCCCGCGGTGGTCCGCGTGACGACCGCGACGTTCATCCCGTTCGGACCCGCGCGCACCGGCCCGCGCAAACCCGCGGTGCCGAACTCCAGCGGCCCGGCCATCCGGTCGGCGATCTCCTCGGCCGCGCCGGGCTCCTTGCCCATCGCGCGGGCGAGGACGGCGGTCAGCTCCTCGCGCGAGCCCGGATCCGGGTCGTCGGTGATCCAGCGGTAGACGGAATCGCGCAGGCGGGAATCGAGGCTGTCGGACACCCGGGCCAGCTTACGCGGATCGGGAAATCGGGTGGTGGCTGGCGATACGCTCGCGTGGTGCGCATTCTTTTCACTTCCCTCGCGTCATACGGGCACCTTTACCCGTTGCTGCCGCTCGCCGTCGCCGCGCGCGACGCGGGCCACGACGTGGTTTATGCGACCGCCCCCGACTTCCATCCGACGCTCGAGAAGGCAGGCCTCGAAACCGCCGCCGCCGGGCTGACGCTGCAGGAGGCGTTCGGCCTCCTGTTCACCGGAGACACTCGCAGCCGCTATGAGGTCCCGCAGGCTGAGCTGAACGAGGCGATCGGCAAGGCCTTCGGCAAGCTGCTGCCCACCCGGTTCATGACCGACCTCGCTCCGGTTCTTGCCGAGCGGAAACCGGATCTGGTCGTGTACGAAATGGGCAATCCGGGCGGTGCGTTCGCCGCGCATCAGGCCGGGATTCCCGCGATCGGACACGGCTTCGGCCGGGTTTCCTCCGGCAGCCCGATGGAGTACATCCGCGAGCAGCTCAACGCGTTGGCCGCCGAACTCGGCATTGTCGGCGAGAGCCGGTTGTTCTGGGGCCATCCGTTCGTGGACATCTGCCCGCAGTCGGTGCAGGCGCCGGAGTTCGTCGCCGGGGCCCGGCGCGTGCCGCTGCGCCCGGTCGGCTGGAGCGAACCGGGCGAGCTGCCGTCCGGCATCGAAGGCCGCGATCGCAGCCGCCCGCTGGTGTACCTGACGCTCGGCACCACCGGCGCGAGCCAGGCGCACCTGCTGACGTCGGCGTTGCAGGGCTTGGCCTCGCTTGACGTAGACGTGCTGGTGGCGACCGGCCCGTCCGTTGACGTCGAGGCGCTCGGCGAGGTGCCGTCGAATGTGCAGCTGGAGGCGTGGGTTCCGCAGTCGGATCTCTTGCCGCACGTCGATCTGGTGGCGCACCACGGCGGAAGCGGGACCACGCTGGGCGCGTTCGCCGCGGGGGTGCCGCAGCTGGTGTTGCCGCAGGGCGCGGACCAGTTCACCAACGCCGCCGCGGTGGTCGAGGCAGGTGCGGGCGCGAAGCTCCTCGGCGACGAACTGACGACGGACGCGGTCCGGGAGGCGGCCGGCCGGTTGCTGGCGGACAGCACGGTGGCGGACGCCGTGCGCGGGCTGGCCGCGGAGGTCGCGGAGATGCCTTCGCCGGACGAAGTGGTCGCGCAGCTGCCGCAATACGTCTGAGCGGCTTGCGCCCCAATGTGGCGTTGGGTGCGTGGGATGCACCGAACGCCACATTGGGTGCGCGGGACGCACCCAATGCCACATTGGGGCGCTCGCCGGAACTCAGGCGCGGGCGACGAGTTCCTTCAGCAGCGAGCCCATCCGCGTCGCCGACTGCCGTCCGGCCTCGAGGACTTCCTCGTGGTTGAGCGGTTCGCCGGTCATGCCCGCGGCCAGGTTCGTGACCAGCGACAGCCCGAACACCTCGAGCCCGGCCGCGCGGGCGGCGATCGCCTCCAGCACGGTCGACATGCCGACCAGGTCCGCGCCCATGGTGCGCAGCATCCGGATCTCGGCGGGCGTCTCGAAGTGCGGCCCGGGCAGGCCCGCGTACACGCCCTCCTCCAGCGAATCGTCGATCTCCCGCGCCAGGTCGCGCAGCCGCTGGGCGTAGAGGTCGGTGAGGTCGACGAAGTTCGCGCCGACGATCGGGGAGCGCGCGGTCAGGTTGAGGTGGTCGGAGATCAGCACCGGCTGTCCGACGCTCATGCCCTCCCGCAGCCCGCCCGCCGCGTTGGTGAGCAGCACCGTCCGCGCGCCCGCCGCCGCGGCCGTGCGCACGTTCTGCACCACCGGGTCGATGCCCTTGCCCTCGTAGTAATGCGTACGGCCGAGCAGGACCAGCGCGCGCTTCTCACCGATCCGCAGCGACCGCACCGTGCCGCCGTGGCCGACGGCTCCGGGCGGGGTGAAGCCCGGCAGTTCGCCGAACGGGATCTCCGCGTCGGCGGTTCCGATCACGTCCGCGGCCGGACGCCAGCCCGAACCCAGCACCACGGCGATGTCGTGCTTCTCGACGCCGGTGCGCTCGGCGATGACGGCGGCGGCCGCCTCCTCCAGGTTGCTCATGCCGCCGAGCGTATCCGGGCGCCGCGCACCGCGAGGAACGCGACCAGCCCGAACGGCGACAGGAAGATCGTCAGCAGGAGCAGCGGGCTGAGCACCCACCACGGGATCCGGTGCGTGCGCGCCTCGAAGAACATCCAGCGCGCGATGAACAGGTCGAACGCGATCAGGTGCGCCCAGACCAGCGCGGCCCCGTACGACGTGCTCAGAAACCCTTGCAAGACACCGAGATCCGGCCGTTGCATCGCGTGCCACAGCTCGCCGAAATGCGGGATGGCCAGCACGAAGTACCAGACCAGCGGCAGCAGCGGCACCCACGGCGAGGCCAGGATCCGGCGGGTGCCGCGCCAGCCGGGCAGGAAGATCATCAACGCCCAGAACAGCACCGCGACCGGGAACGTCCAGGCGAAGACGGTCAGGTCGCTCACCGGACCGCCTTCCGGACCGGCACCAGCACCGACGCCGCCGCGGCCGCCGCGATGACGCCGACGAGCAGGCCGGCAGCGGCCAGCGTCGTCCCGCTCGGGTAGATGAGCGGTTCTCCGCGTTCGGCCTGCCACAGGATCAGGCCGACGAGACCCGCGTAGCCGACCGAGCCCGTCCACACCAGCCGCACGCGCACCGCGCTCTCGCGCAGCCGGGGCAGTCGCGTCGCGAGCACAGCGAGTCCGAAAGCCAAGAGCGGCAACGCTTGCAGCCCGTGCAGGCCGATGAAGTGCGCGATGCGCAGGTCGCCGCCGGTGGTGCTCCAGCCGAGCAGCGGAAGACCGGGGCCGCCGTCCGCGACGCCGACGCTGTGCGCGCCGATGAGGTCGGAATGGCCGGTGGCTTTGATCGCGGCCCGTTCGATCGGGGTCGGCTGGGTCATCGTCGCGCCGAGGCCAGCGCCGATCAGCGCGACGACCGCGCCGGTGCGCACCGCCCAGTACACCGCGCGGTCCTCGATCCGGGTGAACATGAGCGCGACGGTGCCCACGAGCGTGGCGAGCCAGAGCCCCGCCACCATCACGCCCATCGCCTGGAACAGCGCGGCGTCGAACGGGGACGTGTTCGCGAAGTGGCTCGGCCGGACGCGGGCCGCCTGGAAGGCCATCGCCACGTATTCCGCGGCGAACAGCACGACGGCGACGGTCGTGGCGACGCTCGCGACCTTGCGCAGCCGGCCGCGCAGCAGTGAGACGAGCCAGCTCCAGGTGAAGAAGTAGAGCCCGCCGGACACGGCGAACTTGAACGGCTTCGCCCAGATCGGCGCGCCGAGCAGGGTGCGGTGGTCGATCAGCATTGCCGCGACGGACAGCACAGTCGCGACGGCCATCGCCCCGGCGAACCACAGCGAGGGCCGGTGCCAGGTGCGCATCCGTGCGGTGTTCAGCGTCGCGGGCGGGTCGAGAATGGCGGTCATGAGGTTCCTCCCAGAATGGATAGTGCTGCTCTCCACTATGGGAAGTTAAACTATCCATCCTGAGATGTCCTCAGGGTTTTTCCCGGAAGTCCGGAAGTAGGGTCGAGCGGGTGCGGATGGCAGAGCTGAGCGCCGAGTCCGGGATCCCGGTGGCGACGATCAAGTACTACCTGCGGGAGGGGCTGCTCCCGGCCGGCGAGCGGACCAGCCCGAACCAGGCGCGCTACGGCGAGGAGCACGTGCGGCGGCTGAAGCTGATCCGGGCGCTGGTCGAGGTCGGCGGGCTGTCGGTGGCGACCGTGCGGGAGGTCGTCGCGGCGGTTGATTCCGACCGGGCCGCGTACAACGTGCTGGGGGTCGCGCAGCGGGCGCTGACCGGGTTCAAGGCGGAGGTTTCCGCTGATGACCGCGAGTGGGCGATGGGGTTGCTGACCTCGCTCGCCAAGGAGCACGGGTGGAAGTTCGGGCCGGATACTCCGGTGGCGGACTTGCTGGTGGGGACTCTCTGCACGATCCGTGCGCTGGGGCATCAGGCGTTGCTCGATCAGCTCGGGCGGTACGCGGAGATCGCCGATCGGATCGCTGAGGCTGACTTGGACACTCTCGAGGCAGGGGTGTCGATGGATCGGATTGTTGAGGCTGCCGTGGTGGGGACGGTGTTGGGGGATCGGTTGTTCGAGGGTTTGCGGAGGTTGGCGCAGGCCGCGGAGACTGCGCGGCGGTATACGGAGGGGTGAGCGCGGCCCCTGGGAGATCTTTCCCGGGGGCCGCTTTTGGTCAGGTCAAAGGCAATTGCGCCATCGCGTTCGCCAACTGCCCGGCAGTGTCCCCGGCGGCCCAGACGTGGCCGTCCGGGCGGATCAGCACCGCGGCCGTCGGCCAGGGCAGTTCGGTTTCGTACAGCTGGAGGTCCGTGTTCGCGGCCAGGTCCTTCAGTTCCGGGCTGGCTTCCTTGGCGAGCAGCACCGGACGGCCCTCGCGCAACAGGCGCAGTTGCTCGCGGGTGGCCGGGAAACGTTGGCCTGCCAGGGAACCGTCGCCCGGATAGCGCACGTCCAGCGCGGTCACCGTGTTGGCCAGCGCGGTCGCCACGTCGGGATGGCTGCGCAGCAGGTCCGTCATGAGCCGCCGCAGAGACTGACCTTCCTCGGTGGTGGCGGTGATCAGGGCGGTCTGGGCCTTGGTGTGTTCGCCGAGTGCCACGCCGACGGGGTGGCGTTCCGGGTGGTAGGTGTCCAGCAGAGTCGCGTCCGCCCGGCCCTGCTGGACCGCGGCGAGCTTCCAGCCCAGGTTCATCGCGTCCTGCAGGCCCACGTTCAGTCCGACGCCGCCCGCCGGGAAATGCCTGTGCGCGGCGTCGCCTGCCAGGAATACCCGGCCCTTTCGGTACTCCGCCGCGAGCCTGGTGGCGTTGCCGAAACGGGAGAGCCATACCGGGGAGTGCGGGCCGAAATCCGTGCCTGCGATCAGTTTTGCCGTCTCTCGCAGGGATTCCAGGGTTGGATCGGGGTCGGACGGGGCGGAGCCGGTGACACGCCATAGCCCGCCAGGGAGCGGGACGACGATCAGCGCGCCGTGTTCGTTGTGCCAGTAGCCAGGTCCCTCCGGCGGGTCGGTCAGTTCGACGTCGCCGAGGAAGCCGAAGACGGTTGAGTCGGTGCCGGGGAAGTCGATTCCCGCCGCGTGGCGGACGGTGCTGCCTGCGCCGTCTGTTCCGACTACGTAGTCCGCGGTGATTTCGTACTCGCCGTCTGGGCTGCTGACCTGCAGTGTCACGCCGTGGTCGTCTTGGCTCAGTCCGGATACGCGGTGGCCGCGCCGGAGTATTGCGCCTTGGGCCAGTGCGTGGTGTTCGAGGAGTTCTTCGGTGCGCAGTTGTGGGTGGGCGAGTTGGAAGGGGAACGGCGTTGCCAAGTCTTGGAAGTCCAGGCGGGCGGGCAGCATGCCGAAGTGTCCGTCTGGCAGGGGAAGTCCGTCGTTGAGGAAGGCTTGTTCTTGTTCGCGCATCGCGAGGACTTCGATGGTGCGCGGGTGGATGGCCAGCGCTTTCGAGTGCGGGCTGCGGTGTTCGGCCTGTTCTAGGACTAGTGGTCGGCTGCCGCCCAGGGCCAGTTCGGCTGCGGTCCACAGGCCGACTGGGCCTGCTCCGACGACGATGGTGTCGGGTGCGTGCACAGTGATCACTTCTTCTCTGGAATGAGGTGGTTACATACTGATAGTGCGGTTGCGCTCGGAAGGGGAGTGGGATGGCGTCAGTGCGACAGGCCGGCGGTCCGTGCCAGGCGTGGCCGGGGGATGGCGGGTTCATCCGGGAGGTGCTCGACCGGATTGGCGACAAGTGGACGGTGTTGACCATCAGCACTTTGAGTTCTGGCTCGCTGCGTTATTCCGATTTGCAGGCGAGTGTGGTGGGGATTTCGCAGCGGATGTTGACTCAGACGTTGAAGCATCTTGAGCGGGACGGGTTGATTGTCCGGACTGCTTATGCTGAGGTTCCGCCGCGGGTGGAGTACGCGTTGACGAATTTGGGGCGGTCGTTGGTTGACGCGGTTCGGGGGATGGTGGATTGGGCTGTTGCGCACCACGGGGAGGTTGCTGGGAATCGGGCTGTTAGTGCGGTTCGTGGGGTTGGGCGGGAACGGGGGCGGGTGGGGTGAGGTGGGTGGGTGGGTAAGACCATGATGGGTTAGTTGGGGTGGGGGTGCAAAAGGCACTTTGAGGTGCGTGAGGGTTCGGCTCGTCGCCTGGCGGCGACATTGCGCACGGGCGTGCGTGGGGCACCCCGAAGCTTGATTGTGCTGACGGTCTGGGGGTGCTTGTCAA
>NZ_JBHZAG010000114.1:0-26433 GCF_042754125.1 Amycolatopsis sp. NPDC059235 | reverse complement strand
ATCGAAACCGAAGCAGCCCGCCGCCTAACAGAAGACCACGACGACTAACCACCCAGGTTCCACAACACCCTCTCAGGGTTCCCCTCACGGACCGCGGCCCAGTCGGTGCGGGAACTCAGGTGAGGCGATGCGCTTTGAAGAACTGAAGGATCACCGGGGTGGCGTCGATCGGGCCGGGGGTGTCGGAATCGTTGTTCGGCCGCGTGCTCGGCCAGACGTGTCCGGCCCCCTCCACTCGGTAATGCACCAGCGAATATCCGGGCCACCACTGCTTCACCACGTCGTGGACCGGAGAAACCGAGACGGGGTAAGGAAAACACCGGTCGCGCGCGGCCCAGCCGTTCAGCCAGTCCGGAACGGACGGCAGCCCCTTAGCCGGATTTCCGGTGTAGGGAATGGTGGTGTCGGCCGTGCCGTGGAAGTCGAGCAGCGCGACCTTCCGGCTCGGCTGGCAGGCGCCGCCCTGGGGGTAGAACGCGCCGGAAACCGGGGCGAACGCGGCGATCCGGTCGGCCATCCGGCACGCCAGCACGCCGACGAACCCGCCGCCGTTCGATTTGCCCGCCGCGTAGATCCGCGCCGGGTCCACGCACATCCGGTGCTGCAGCGAGTCGAGGAGGTCGCCGGTGAACCGGACGTCGTCGACCGGGGCCGAGTAGGGCGCGCCGGTCCAGGCGGATTTGCCGTCGGTGCCGGTGACGCCCTGCGGGTACACCGCGATCACGTCCGAGCCGGAGAAGCCGGACAGTTCTTCCTGGTACTCCGCCGTGCGGCCGTGTCCGTGGTAGGAGAGGACGACCGGGTACTGCCGGTGCGGGTTGTACCGCGCGGGCACGTAGATCCGGTACTCGCGATCGATCCCGCCGGACGTCAGATGCTCGACCGTCGTGGTGCCCGCTCCGGGAGCCGCCTGCCCGCACCCCGTCGTCGTCGGCACCTGTTCAGCTGACGCCGGCGCGGCCGGCACCCCGAGCCCGATGACCGCCGCCACTACGGCAACGCCTGCACGGAAACGTCCGGACATCCGATCCTCCTCGATCGACGGGCGAGCGCGACCATAGTCACCCCGGATCGGCCCCGGACGAACCTTTCGTTCATTGAGTTAACGGCTAGGCTCGCCGGGGTGACGGACGCGGAAGAGTCCTCTGCCAACCGCATCACCGGCGGCCGCTTCGACAAGGTCGTGATGGCCGGGGCGGTGCACGGCGACATCAATGTCGGCCGGTCGGGCGACACCCCGGAGGAGCTGGCCGACCCGCTCCTCGCCTCGGTCCGGCTGCGACCCGGCGGCACCCTCGCTGACCTGGTGCTCGACAGCGATCCACCGCGGGTCGCCGTCCCCGGCGGAACCGTCCACATCATCACCGTGGAAGCCAGAACGACCCGCGCCGTCGTCCTGCAATCCGCGCGGGTCGTGATCGTTTCGCGGACCCCTCCGCGCCCGGCCTGCCTGCAGGTCCGGATTGGCGGCCTGCTGGAACCGCGCCCGTTCACGACCGATTTCGACGCCCCGTCGCCACGGCTGGTCGCGCAAGGCCCGGATTTCCCGTTCACCGTCAGCGCGACCGACATCGAGCAGTTCGAGATCGAACCGATCACCACCACCCACGAGGTCGCCTGGCGCCTGGAAGTGGACTGGACCTGCGCGGGTCGCCACGGCACCACCGTCATCGACAACGAGGGCGAGCCGTTCCACGCGTATCCGGTGCCGGTTCTCTTCTCGGGCCGCTCGCCTTCAGTGCTCAACTCCGGCTGCGACCTGTTCCACGAACGAGGCTGCCCAGCCGGCCTGCTCGACGGCGCGCCCGCTTCACTCTGGGATGGCCCACAACCGCCGCCGTATCCGGTGCTGCCGCCTCTCGCGGAGGCTCCGACCTCCGTGGACCTGGACCCCGACCTGAAGGAATCCTGGCCCGAATACCGCCGGGTCGCCAATGCCATCCGGATGTCGGCCGCTGAGCCGGACTTCCACAGCCACGAACCGCCGGAGCACCGCGCGCTGCTCATCCGAGTGCTGCGCTACCTCTTCGTCTCCGGCCAAGCCCGCCCCGGTGTCGCCCTGGGCCGCATCCTTCACGCCGAATGGACCGCGGCGCTCGGCGAAGACCACCCGGACACCCTCGCCGCCGCCAACCGCCTGGCGGGTTGCCTGGTGGGCACCACGGATTACCCGCAGGCGCGCGACCTGCTGACCGATCTCCTGCCCAGGGTGAGCCGTGTCCTGGGCGAGGATGATCCGCTGGCGCTGACCGTCGCGAGCAACCTGTGCGTGGCGTATATGGGGCTGAACGAATACGAACGCGCCCGCGACCAGACGGAGGACGTCATCGCCCGGAGCCGTCGTGCCCTCGGTCCCGACGCGTTGGGCACCCTGCGGACGACCGGCAACCTGGTCCAGGCCCACCTCCGCCTCGGCGACCGGGCCGCGGCTCTTGCGGTGCTGCAGGATCTGCTGCCGAGGTGCCGCAGGGCGCTGGGGGAGGACCATCCGCAGACGGTGAGTGCTGCCGCTGTCTTGGCCCAGGTCATGGCGGAGGAGGACTGAGTCTCAGGAGCATTGCCGGAGCGCGGTTTCCGCAGCGGCGAGATGGTCCGGACCTATGCCTGCGGCGGGGTCGACCGGGATCAGTGCGGTCACGAGGCATCCTCAGCGTTCGAGGAATCGCTGCCGGGCACTGGGGAACAGCTCGAAGTCGTCGTCGAGCCACGCCAACGGCCGGCCCGCTGCGAAGCGGCCGACCGCGCCGAACTTCCAGTCCGGATGCTGCTCGTAGGCGCGCACGCCGACCACGGCTAGCGCGGGCAACCCGAGCGCCGGGCCGATGGTGGCATTGGCCTCGCCCTCCCACGAGGTCACCCAAGCCAGCTCGGCACCGGTCCGTTCGGCGAGAGTGAGCAGCGCGGTCCCGTGCGCCGGATTGAGCCAGGCCCGGCGCGCCTTCCTCCGCCATCGCGAAGCGCGCCACTGGTGTTCGACGAAGTCGGGCGGCGGAGTCTCGGCCGCGAAAGGGTTCAGCGGCCCGTCCACGTCGAGCAGCAGAATCGGCTTCACGCTCCGACGCTACCCGGCACCCAACCCAGGTCAAGGACGGCAAAACCCCTTGCCCGCCAACACCCGCTCCACCGAAGCCGTCACCTGCGCGCTGGACAACTCCCCGCTCTCCACCGCCCGCTGCAGCCGATCCACCACGGCCCCCACGTCGTTGTGCCCGGACGAGAACAACGCCTGGTCAGCCCCCGCCTGCAACGCCTTCAGCACCGCGTCCGGCAGCGCGAACCGGTCCGTGATCGCCTTCATCCCGCCGAGATCATCCGTGATCACCGGCCCGGTGAAGTGGAACTCGTTGCGCAGCAACCGATACGCCTCCGGCGCGAGCGACGCGGGCTCGTCCCCGGTAAGCCCAGGGACCTCCAGATGCCCCACCATCACCCCGACCTGCCCGTACTCCGAGATATCGCGATAGGGCACCAGATCGACCCGGCGCAGCTGGTCGAGCGGCGGCGTCACGACGGTTCCCCGGTGCGAATCGCCGGATCCGTGGCCGTGGCCCGGGAAATGCTTGAGCACCGGCTGCACCCCGCCCGCGCGCAGGCCCTCGGCGAACGCCATCGCGTACTGCCGGACCTTCTCCGGATCCGGGCTGTAAGAACGGTCGCCGATCACCGCGTCGTCGGGTTCGTCGCTCACGTCCGCGTCCGGGGCGTAGTCGACGGTCACCCCGCGTGCCCGCAGTTGCTTGCCGCGCTGCTCGCCGATCGCGCGCATCTCGTCCGGCGTCTTCGAGGCCGCCAGCTGCCGGGCGCTCGGGAGCGAGCCGTCGAGGTCGTCGATGCGCTGCACGCGTCCGCCCTCCTCGTCGACCGCGACCGAAACCGGGATCTTCGCGGCTCGCTGGACGCCGTCGAGCGCGCCATTTTGCAACAGCGTGGTCTTTTTGTCTCCCACGAAGATCCCGCCGACCTGCTGCGTCCGCACGAGCTGCGCGACGGCCGCCGGGTCGCCCGCGTTGACGCCCGGCACCACCAGTTGCGCCACGCGCGCCCGCGGATCCATCGACGACACCGCGGCCGCACACGTCAGCTGTCCCGGCACAGTCTGCGAAGGGGAGGTTGACGCAGGTGGAGCTGCTTGCGGCGAACTGCCCGCGCTCGGCGCTGTGAGCGGAGTGGGCGTTGCTGTTCCGGAAACGGAACGATCCCCGGCACACGCGGAAAGTGCACATATGAGCGTTAAGCCGCTGACGGCGCCTGCGGTGATCCAGCGGGGTCGTGCGTGCGCCTTCATCATTTCCTCTGCATGTCCGGACAGGTCTCCGTGACGGTAACCGAACCCCACCGGCGGGCCCAACTTCACGCTGTGAAGAATGAGCGCGTCCCGACTAGAGATTTCGTGAAGCCGCGGTGGGCACACTGCTGGAACACGACAGGCGAGTGCTCTGCACCGGGGAGGCAGCGATGAATCAGGTCAAGGTTGCGGCATGGGCTTCGGACCCGATCACCCTCGCGGGCCTCATCGACCATTTGCGCACGCGCCGCGAGGTGCGGGTGATGCCGGGCCAGCAGCGCGGTGAAGCGGCCGTGCTCGTGTTCGCCGCGAATCGCGTCACTCGCGAGGTGAAGGCGGCGCTGCGGGCCGCGGCCTCGGAAACGCCCGCGGCCATCGTGTTCGTCGCCGGGTACGTGGACGCCGACGATCTGGCCGAGCTGGCCGCCTGGCACGTCGCGGCGGTGCTGCCGCGCGACGCGATCGGCGGAGACCAGCTGGTGCGCAGCATCGTGGCCGCCGCCTCCGGGCGCGAGACCTCGATGCGGGATCTGCTGCACCAGGCCGAGACCCTGCGCCGGGGCGGCGACCACACCAACCTGTCGCCGCGCGAGGTCGACGTGCTGCGGCTGATGGCCGAGGGCTGGGACACCGCGGAAATCGCGAACAAGCTCTGCTACTCGGAGCGGACCGTGAAGAACGTGATCTACGGCATGACGAACCGGCTCAAGCTGCGGAACCGTCCGCACGCCGTCGCCTACGCGCTGCGCGCCGGAGTGATTTAAAGGATGCTCACCACGTGCGAAAGCTGACCCGGCGCCCGGCCGTTGCCGCGCTCGCCGCCGCATTCCTGGTACTGGCGGCCGCGTGCGGTTCCGCCGCGTCCTCGGGGAAGATCACGCTCAGCGTGGCGACATTCGGCGAGTTCGGCTACGCGCCGCTGTTCGAGCAGTACCAGAAAGACCATCCGAACATCGAGATCCGCAGCCGGGTCACCGATTTCGACACGCATTTCAAGAGCCTCGCCACGCAGCTGGCGGCCGGGCGCGGCGCGGCCGACGTCGTCGCGGTCGAGGAGCAGTACCTCCCGAAGTACATCCGGGCCAAGGACAAATTCGTCAATCTGGCCGGCTTCGGCGCGGACAAGCTGAAGCAGCAATGGGCGTCGTGGAAGTGGGCGCAGGGCACCTCGGGCGATTACGTGTTCGGGCTCGGCACCGACATGGGCAGCCTCGCGATGTGCTACCGCCGGGATCTGTTCCAGCAGGCCGGATTGCCCACCGACCGCAAGGACGTCGCGGAGCTGATGCCGGACTGGCAGGGTTACGCGAATGCCGCGGCCCGGTTCACCGAGAAGCTGCCGAAGGTCAAGTTCGCCGATTCGGCGGGCACCGTCTACACCGCGATGCTCAACCAGTCGCCGGAGAACTACTTCTCCGCCAAGGACGATTCCTACATCGCCGACCAGAACCCCAGCGTGCGCAACGCCTTCCAATTGTCCGGCGGCCTCGCGCAAGCCCATGAAACGGCCGGCGCGACGACGTACACGCAGGCCTGGAACGTCGCGATCAAACAGGGCAGCTTCGCGACCATCGCGTGTCCGGCGTGGATGCTCACGCAGATCAAGGAAGCCGGCGGAGACGCGGTCAGCGGCAAATGGGACGTCACCACGGTGCCGGGCAACAGCGGCAACCAGGGCGGTTCCTTCCTCGCCGTGCCGAAGCAGAGTGCGCACCCGAAGGAAGCCTACGATCTCGCGCAGTGGCTGACCGCGCCCGCGCAGCAGAAACGGCTTTTCCTTTCCGACGGAATCCTGCCGAGCGAACCGAGTGTGTATCAGGATCCGCAGGTCATCGCCCACACCGATCCCTATTTCTCGAACGCGCCGGTCGGCCAGATCTACGCGGCGTCGGCGGATCGGCTGCGGCCGAATTACCGCGGCCTGCACGACGCCGACGTGCGTCCCGAATTCGGTCGCGCGCTCGGCCGGATCGAGGACGGGAGCGAGAACGTCGAGCAGGCGTGGGCCGACGCGGTCCGGATGGGCCGCGACGCGATCAAGTAGCCGTCGTGGACCGGAAGCTCACCCCTTACGTCTTCATTCTGCCGTTCTTTGTCCTTTTTGGAGTGTTCGGCGCGTTCCCGCTGCTGTACACGTCGTGGGTTTCGCTGCACCGATGGGATTTGCTTTCCGGTCCGGAAGGCGGCCTCGGCTTCTCCAATTACGTCGAGCTGTTCGGTGATCCACGGTTCTACAACGCGCTTTTCAACACCGTCAGCATCTTCCTGCTCGCCGCGATTCCGCAGTTCTTCCTCGCGCTCGGCATCGCCGCCCTGCTGAACCGGCCGCTGCGCGCGGCGACCTGGTGGCGGGCCGGGCTGTTGCTGCCGAACCTGGTGTCCGTGGTCGCCGTCGGGCTGGTGTTCGCGCAGTTGTACAGCTCGGGCTACGGCGTGGTCAACGAGGTGCTCGGCTGGTTCGGCGTGCCGCCGGTGTCGTGGCAGTCGCACCAATGGTCGTCGCATCTCGCGGTGGCGAGCATGGTGATGTGGCGCTGGACCGGCTACAACGCGCTCATCTATCTGGCCGCGATGCAAGCGGTGCCCCAGGATCTGTACGAGGCGGCCGCGCTCGACGGCGCTTCGCGGTGGCGGTCGTTCTGGTCGATCACCGTGCCCGGCATCCGGCCGACCATCGCGTTCACCGCGGTCGCAGGCACGGTCAACGGCCTCCAGTTGTTCGCCGAACCCCAGCTGTTCGACGCCACCGGCAACGGCGGCGCAGGCGGCAACGACCGGCAATTCCAGACCCTCACGATGTATCTGTACGAAAAGGGTTTCGGCAAATTCGACGCCGGATACGCGGCGGCCTTGTCGTGGGTGATGTTCCTGATCTGCCTGGTGTTCGCGGTCTTCAACTACCGGCTCGTCCGCCGCTTCGTAGGTACGCCGTGATCCGCCGGGGCCGGGCCGGGGGCTGGGTGTACGCGGTGCTGGTGGGGCTGGTCGCCTCGTCGCTGTTCCCGCTGTACTGGTCGTTCGTAGTGTCCACTCGGGACAACGCGGCGATCGGCGAGACGTCGCCGTTGCTGCTGCCCGGCGGCCACCTTTTCGACAACGTCCAGCGCGTGTTCGCCACCGTCGACTTCTGGCTGGCGATCGGCAATTCGCTGATCGTCGCGACGACGGTGATGGTGTCCAATGTGGTCCTGTCCAGCTTCGCCGGCTTTTCCTTCGCCCGGCTCCGGTTCCGCGGCCGCAACACGCTGTTCCTCCTGGTGGTCGGCTCGGCGATGGTGCCCGCGCAGCTGGGCGTCGTCCCGCTTTACCTGGTGGTGAGCGATTTCGGCTGGTACGGCCGCCTCGAAGCGGTGATCGTGCCCGCGCTGGTGAGCGCGTTCGGCGTGTTCTGGATGCGCCAGGCCTGCGAGGGTTCGATCGACCAAGACCTGGTCGACGCGGCCACTGTGGACGGAGCGTCGGTGCTGCGCACGTTCTGGCACGTGGCAGTCCCGGCGATCCGTCCACAAGCGACTGTCCTGGCCATGGTGACTTTCCTCGGCGCGTGGAACGACTACTTCTGGCCGCTGGTCGTCCTCGACCCGGCGCAAACGCCGACCGTGCAGGTAGTCCTGTCCCAGCTGGCCAGCGGCTACTTCACCGACTACGCCCTGATGCTGACCGGCGCGACGCTAGGCGTGCTGCCGGTCATCATCCTCTTCCTGCTGCTCGGCCGAAACCTGGTGCGCAGCATCTCGACCGGTCTGACCCGGGCGTAACTCACGAGACGTAACGCCCGAAGAACCCGGCGATCGCAGACCGCTGCACGGCGATGCTCGCTCGGGGATCAATAGTCCCGATCCGCGTCTGCTGCACCTTCGGATCGACCGGCACTCGCTGCGCCAGCTTGGGCAGGAACCACTGGACATCGGTGTAGCTGTAGTGCATCGCGGTAGCCAAGGTGATGTCCTGCTTCGGAGAAGAAGTGTGCTCCCACAACGACTTCCACGCCGGTGACGTCCGATGGCTGCGCGCCTGCCCGTCACTGGTGCTCCCGGACGACCCCATCAACAACACCGGCCGCGAAACCCCCTCCGCACCAGCGCGCGTGAGCTGCTTGCCATCGACGTCATAGGCGAGCCAACCGTCCAGATCGGCCGAGGCATCGACCCGGGAGTCCACTGTAGACACCTCGGCAGCGGTATCCCCGCCGAACGAATGCCCGATCGCCCCAACCCGGCTCATGTCCATCGACTGCCCGAGCCCCGGGATGCCCGGCAGCTGATCAAGGGCGAACCGGACATCCGCGACCCGCGTCCGCATCCCCGCCACCAGGTCCTTGCTCCCCTGAGAGAACACCACCCGCCCGTCCGGGAACACGACAAACGGCGCCTCGCCGGTGTGGTCGATGGTCACCACGATGTACCCGCGGCTGGCGAGGTCCTCGGCGGTCGCGCTGCCCAGCGCCCGCAGCGATGCCCAGCCCGGCGAGTACACGACCACCGGCCACCGCCCCTGCGCCGGCGCGTTCGCCCGGGCATGGGTCTCGACAGCTGCCCAGTCGACCTTCCCGGTCGGCAGCCCCAGCGCCGGTGCTGCACCCTGGTCGAAGTACTGGGCGGCCCCCGAGGGCAGATATCGCGCCTTCGGACCAGCGCCGGGCCGGGTCGGGTACCAGACGCTGATCATCAGCTCCCGATTCCGCGCCTGGTCAACGAGGTGGACGTCGCGTTCGCCGATCGCGTGCGGCCCGGACGGCGTGGGAAGTTCGAAGGTGACCGCGGTTTCGGCCGCGGCGGGGGCGGAGCCCAGTGCGGTGACGAGGAGGGCGGCGGCGAGGACGGTTCGGAAGCGCATGCCGGAACTCTGCCGGTTTGCCCGGGATGCCCGCCCCTGCCGACCGTCTCCAGCGACCCCCGACTTTCGTCAACCCGTCCGGCGCGCCACAGTGGTCGCCAGCTCGCTCCGCGACGGTGCGTCCAGCTTCCCGAGCAACCGCACGACGTGCGCCTGGACCGTCCGGCGCGGAATGCGCAGCTCGGTCGCGATCTCCGGATTGGACCGGCCAGCGGCGACCAGCCGAGCGATGCGGACCTCCAGCGTCGACAGCGATTCCCAGCCATGCTCGGGCCGCGCCGACGCCAGCGAAGCCCCGCGCTGCACGCCGACCGCTTGCAACCGCGTCTCCGCGTGCTCCAGATTCCAGGCCGCCGAGAGTTCGGTGTACAGCGAAGCTGCTTCATCAAACGCGGCCTGCGCGGCATCCAACCGGCCGACTCGCGCCAGCAGCACCGCCGCGTCCTCCAGTGCACTGGCCAGCTCCGGTTTCCGCCCCACCGCACGGAAATGCTCCACCGTCCGCAGCACCGGCTCCGGATCCTCGTCCAGCAACCCGCGACACCATTCGGCAGCCGCGAATGCCCGCGCCGGTTCGAGCTCCTTCTCCGCCTCTTCGACGCACACCGCCAGCGCCCGCTCCGCCGCCGCCCGGTCGCCCGCCGCCAGCGCGATCTGGGCGAACTGCGGCAACCACTGATGCCGCAACATCATCTGCGCGTACGTCGGGTTCAGGATCGGCTCGAACACCGTGATCGCCTTCTGCAGATCACCCTGCTGGTAGGCGACAAGCGCGTGCGCGGCCAGCAGAAAGTCGAAACTCTCCCGTTCGGCACTCGTCGCGGGCGCGTGTTCCTCCGCCGCGTCCAGCAGCGCAGCCGCTTGCGCGCGTTCGCCCCGCCGTGCCGCGATGAGCGCCGCGACCCCGTGCAGCAGCAGCGCGGCCGCCCCCGGTTCACGCAGCCCGAAGAAGGTGATCGCCGGACCGTCCTCGGTCACCGTGTCCAGTTCGACCAGCGCTTCGTCCCACCGGCCTTCCCAATACCGGTGCACCGCGACGGAAACCTGCAGCCCGCTCGGCATGCTGTGCCGCCGCGTCACCTCGGCGGCCTCCTGCAGCGTGCGGTTCGCGTCGTCCAGCCGGTCGAGGTTCTGCAGTGTGAAGACACGATTGTCCAGCAGATCCAGGTGCAGATCCGCCAGTTCGTGCTCGTCGCCGACGGCCGCGATCGCCTCGTCCACGTGCTTCAGCGCGCTGGAATGATGCCGCCGCACCGAATCGACCAGCCACAACGTCTGCAGCGCGTGCGCGGTGAGGTAGCCGTCGCCGTTCGCCTCGGCCCGGGCGTGATGCGCGTTCTCCTCCGCGACATCGAGGTCGTCGAGACCGCCGCGCCGGTAGTTCGCGAGCAGGTGGCGACCCCGGACCCGCCACAGCTCCGGGACTCCTGGATCCTCCGCCGGATTCCCGAGCGTCTCCACCGCGAGCTGCGCGTCGCCCCGGCGGAACTGCATCGCCGACACGATGTGGCGCATCTCCGCCGCGTTGTCCGGATCGCGGGCCGCCGCAAATGCTTGCAGCGCAAGGTCTTCGGGACTTCGTTCGAGCCGGAACAGCACCCGCACCAGCGCGACCAGCAACGGCTCGCGGCGCGGATCGTCGTCCTCGACCACGGCGAGCGCGCGCTCCAGCAGCTCGACCGCGATCAGCGGGGCCCGGTTCGACACCGCGCTCTGGTGCTCCACGAGCCAGTCCAGCACCCACGGGTCCACAGTGGACGGAACGGCCACGAGCTGCTCGGCGACCCGCTTCACCGGCGCGCCGATCTTGGCCAGCGCTTCAGCGGCCTGGCGATGCTGCGCGGCGCGCGTTTCCGCCGGCAGGTGGTGGTACAACGTCTGACGCAGCAACGGAAGCCGGAACGCGAGCTGGGTTCCGGTGTCGAGCAGGATGTTGTCCGCCACGGCCGCTTCGAGCGGGCCGAGCAGGTCCGACGGCCGCTGTCCGAGCACCGCCGCGATGTCGCCGACCGCGAACTCCATGCCGAGAATCGCGCCCCAGCCCAGCACGTGCCGGGTCTGCTCGGGCAGCAGCTCCAGCCGCCGATTGACCGCCGCGACAATCGATTCCGGCGGCTCGAACCGCAGCGGATCCGGGACGTCGGCGAGCCCGTCGCGCTGCTCGACCGCGCCCGAATGCATCAGCGCGTCCAGCATTTCCTTGAGGTACAAAGGATTGCCGCCGGCGCGCGCGGTCAGGTCCCGCAGCCGCGGTCCTGGGTCCGCGCCGATCTGCCTCCGCAACAGGCGCAGGACGTCGTCCTCGCCGAGCGGACCGAGGTCGAGCACGATCCCGTCGCGCGTCTCGACGCCGCGGCGCAGCTGGGTCATCTCCGGCCGCTCCGGTGCCGGTCGCGTCGCGGCGACCAGCAGCAACGGCAGCTGCCGGGCGGCCGCGGACAGCCGATGCCACACCAGCACGCTCGACTCGTCCGCCCACTGCAGGTCGTCGACCACGAGCAGCAGCGGCGATTCGGCGCACAGTTCGTCGACGAGCGCCAGCAGCCGGTCGACCGAGTCCAGCACCGGGTCGACGCCGCGCCGTGTCGGTTCCTCGCTGCTCAACGCGACGCGCGCGCGGCGCGGATCCGGCGAATGCGGGTCGATCGCCAGGCATTCGTGCATGACCTGCAACGGAAACCGCATGCTCAGCTCGTCCGCGGTGACCCAGGCGACCTGCAGGCCACCGGCGTCGCCGAACGCGTGCGCCAGCAGCTCGGACTTCCCGATCCCGGCTTCGCCCTCGATCCACACCGCCTTGCCCCGGCCCGCGCGGACCCCGTCGAGCAGCTGGTGCAGCTTGCTCACCTCGGTTTCCCGGCCGAGCAACGGATCTCGCGGCACCCGCACGACCGGCTCGGGCATCGCCGGTCGCTGCAGGTCGAGCGCCGGGTCCTCGGCGAGCACACGCTGGTGCAGCTCGCGCAGGCCCGGCCCGGGCTCCACGCCCAGCTCCGCCCGGATCGTGCTGCGCGCGTCGCGGAACACATCGAGCGCGTCGGAATGCCGGCCGCTGCGATAAAGCGCGAGCATCAGCGAGGCCCGCAACGATTCGCGCAGCGGATATTCGGCGGTGAGCGCGGTCAGCTCGGCGACGATCTCCTGGTGTCCGCCCATTTCCAGCCTGCTGCGGGCAGCCCGGTCCAGCGTGTCCAGCCGCAGCTCGGCCAGGTACGCGCGATGCCGTTCGGCGAAATTGCCGGGCACGCCGGACAGCGCTTCGCCGTGCCAGAGCTTGAGTGCGGCGCTGAATTCGGCCACCGCGCGGTTGTGCGCTCCGGCCTCGGCCTCGCGTTTGCCGTCTTCCCGGTGCTGCTCGAACTTCGCCGCGTCCAGCGCTTCGGGCGCGAGGTCGAGCGTGTAGCCGGCCGGGCCGGATCCGAGCACGGTCGAGGCGGACCACCGAGTGCGTTCGGGCTCCAGCGCGCGGCGCAGCCCGGAGATGTAGGTGTGCACGCTGCCTTCGACACTGGCCGGCGGCGACTCGCCCCACACGCCCGTGATCAGCTCGGCGCGCGGCACCGGCCGTCCGGCGGCGACCGCCAGCATGGCGAAAACCGCCCGCTGCCGCGCGGGTCCGAGCGAGATTTCGGTCGTCCCGCGCCAGGCGCGCAGCGGGCCGAGCGCCGTTACCCGCACATCCCCTGGCATGCCGTTCCATTCGCCGTGTCGACCGAGTTTACCGCCTCGATCATGGACGCGAGTCCACCCCGGTTTACTCTCCTGCCGCACGCGCGCGGACCGGACTGGCCCGCCGGATGCCGTACGGCTGCATCCGAGTCTCGGCCCGCCGCACGTCCCAAGCCGCGCCGACCGAGGTGTAGCTGGTGAGTGCCGCGAGGAAAGCCGTGCGCGCCTCGTCGAGACGGCGGTACTCGGCGAGCAGGATCGCGGCGTCCTCGCTGGCGCGCGCGTGCTTGAGCATCCGGCCCGCGGCCTCGTAGTGCGTGGCCGCGCCGAGGATCGCGTCCGGATCCGCGGTGACCAGGCCCCGGCAGTGCGCGGAGGCCGCGGTGTGCGACGGCGGAGTGTCGTACCCGCTGGTGTCGCCCATCAGCCGTAGCGCCCGGAACGCGTGCGGCTGGTCGCCGAGCTGCATGGCGAGCCGGGCGAGGTCGGGCAGCCACTGCTGGCGCGCGGCGGGCGGATAGCTCTGCTCCAGCAGCGGCAGCAGCGCGGCGAGAGCGGCTTCCGGGTCGCCTTCCAGCTCGGCGAGCTGAGCGCGCGCGGCGAGCAGGTAGTCGCCGCCGTTCGGTTCGAGACCGTGCGGGAACTGATGCCGGGCCGCCGCGTCGAGATGCGCGCGTGCCTCCTCCGGCTCGTCGCGGTGGCTCGCGATCAGCGCGCCGACGCCGTGCACCAGCAACGCCGATCCCGGGCTGCGCAACACATACGACGCGGTTTCCGCACCGCCGCGGATCACCGTGTCGAGTTCGGCGAGAGCCTCGCTCCAGCGGCCACGCCAGTAGTAGTGCACCGCGCCGGCCAGGTGCATCTCGCCAGGCACTGCGCGGGTCGCGGCCAGCCTGCGCGCGGTGCTCAGATCGGCGTCGTTGTCGAGGCCGTCCAGCACGCCAAGTTCGGACAGATCTGGTGCCGCTGCTTGATGATCGACGGCGAACCGTTCGATAGTCACGCGCAGCGTTTCGTGCCGCCCGCGCCACATCTCCGGCACCTTCGGATCGGCCAGCGTGCGGCGGACTTCCGAGGAAGCTTCGGCGAATTCGCCGCGGCGGTAATAGATGTAGGCGAGGATCCAGCGCATCTCCGCGGCCTGCCTGCTGTCCTTGGTGCGCGCGACCACCGACCGCGCCTCCGCCTCCGGCTCCCGGCCCAGCCAGAACAGCAGCCGGGCGAGCGTGGCAGTGAGCGGTTCGCGGGCCTCGGCAGGCAGCACGGCTTGCTTGACCACCTGTTTGAGCAGGTCCACCGCGATCCGCGGCGACTGCGCGGCGACCGTTCCGATGTGCTCGACCAGCCAGTTCGCGACCCACGGGTCCACTTGCGCAGGCGCGGCCGCGAGCTGCTCGGCGACGCGTTCCGCACCCGCCCCCGCTCCGTCGAGCGCCTCGGCCAGCTGCCGGTGCAGCGCGACGCGCATAGCGGCAGGCGTCTTTTCGTACAACACGCGGCGCAGCAACGGATGCCGGAACGCGAGCAGATCGCCGGACTCGACCAGCACCCCCGCGGTAAGGGCCTCCTCGACCGCGGCGACAAGCGCGGTCGGCGCGCGTTCGGTGGCGATGGCGATGTCGGCGAGCGAGAATTCCTTGCCCAGCAAGGCCGCCCAGCGCAACAGGTCTCGCGCGGAGCTGGAGAGGAAGATCAGGTACAGCGTGATCCGCGAGCCGAGCGGCGACGGGATCGAACGGCACGAGGAACCGTCGACGATCGCGTGCGCACCGTCGAGCAGGATCATCGAATTGCCGAGCAGGGTCTCGACGATTTCGGTGGCGTAGCGTGGATTCCCGGCGGCGTGGCCGAGCAGCAGCGAGAACATCCGGTTCGGCGGCGCACCGGTGAGGTCGGCGGAAATCTTCCGGATCTCGTTGTCCCGCAACGGCTCCAGGCACAGCGGCGAGGTCCCGCCGGACGACAGGTCCGCGGCCAGCGCTTCGAGCGCGGCCGAGCGGGGGAGCGGACGGCTCGCTCCGACGAGCAGCAGCGGCAGCCGCCGGGTCTCGCGGGCGAGGTGCTGCCACACCTGCAGTGTGGTTTCGTCGGCCCACTGCAGATCGTCGACCACGAGCGCGAGCGGACCGTCCGCGCAAAGCTGCCGGACCAGTCCGAGAATGCCCTCGACCGGGTCCAGTTCCGGGTTCTCGGCGAGCGCCACCGCGAGTTCCGCTCGGCGCAGATCCGAGGCACGCGGGTGCACGCCGAGCGCGTCCAGCAGCGGACGCAAGGCAAAGCCCTGGTCGAGCGAATCGGCGGCGGCGAACAGCGCGGTGTAGCCGGTTTCGTGGGCCAGCGCGACGGTTTCGGCCAGCAGCGCGGTCCGGCCGATGCCCGGTTCGCCTTTGACCCACACCGAACGGCCGAGGCCGCCGCCGAGACCGGCGACGGCCTCGCTGAGCAGCTGAAGCTCGTTCTCCCGCCCGACGAATGTCGCCGGGCGCGGCGGCAGCACCGGCAACGGGAAGCGCGGGACTTTCGTGACCGGCGTGGGCGTGACCGCCTCGTCGGCGGCCAGCAGCTTTTCGTAAAGCTCCCGCAGCGCTGGCCCCGGCTCGGTGCCGGACGCTTCGACCAGCCGCTCGCGCAGCTCGGTGTAAACGGTGAGCGCCTCGTGATGCCGGCCCGCGTGGTCAAGTGCTCGCATGAGCAGACCGTGCAGCGGCTCGCGGAACGGATGGTCCGCGGCGAGTTCGCCGAGCTGCGTGACGAGCCCGGCGGACTCGCCCGAGTCCATCGCCAGCTCGGCCCGGCGTTCGACGGTCGCCAGCCGGAGTTCCTCCAGCCGCACCCGCTGCGCGGTGGCGTAATGACCGGACAGGCATTGCAGCGGCGTGCCGTCCCACTCCGCGAGAGCCTCGTCGAGCACGCTCCGCGCCTCGGCCCGGCGTCCCTCGGAAAGCAGCCGGTGGCCGAGGTCGCGCAGCGCGCTGAAGCGATGGACGTCGATCTGCTCCGGTTCGATGCAGAGCGAGTAGCCGGACCCGGTGGAGGCGATCAGCCGCGATTCGGCGCCTTTGCGGCGGCCCGGTTCGAGGACGCGGCGCAGACCGGAGATATAGGTGTAGATGCTCCCCTGCGCGCTGGCCGGGGGCGCGTCGCCCCACACCGCGTCGATGAGCACTTCGCGGGAGACCGTGCGGTTCGGGGAGAAGGCGAGCACCGCGAAGACTGTGCGCCGATGAGCGGAACCGAGGTCGAGCTGCCGGTCGCCGAGCCAGGCTCGTACCGGTCCGAGCAGCTGGATTTCCGGCGCCGGGACGCCGCCGGATGCCGACATCGGTCTCCCTTCACGCGCTGACGGATCGTCACACGCCGGATGCCACTGGTGAGCTTACGCCGAAAAGGTGACGTGGCGGGACCGCCCCGGGTTGCTTTTGCCGGTCTTGTCCAGCGAATTGTCTGGTGGACAGAGTCGAGGGGGCGGCCCCGCGGTGAACGCCGGGCAAACCGGCCGGGCGGCCCGGCAGGCACACCTCCCGCGACAAAGGGGCATCGGCCTCGCCCGCCGGTTTCCGAACGGGAATCCCTGCGGCAGCCTCGATGAGGAACCCGCGCGCTCGATCGCGGTCGGGACGTGCGGACGGTGAGGAGGAGGCGTGGACCCGGTTCCGGCCCCGGCGGGCTTGGCAGACCAGGCGGCGAGGTTCGAGGCGGCGATCGACGCCGCGAACGCCTGTTTCGGCACGGTGAACAGCGAAATGGCGGCGCTGCAGGCGTCGTGGCGCGGCGAGGCGGCGGTCCGGTTCGGCCAGGCGATGAACGATTGGGAGCAGCAGTTCGATCGCATTCTGGGCAGTCTGGCAGATCTCGTGGACGTCGCGCGCGGTACCGCCGCGTCTCCGGCCGCTGAGCGCTCAGATGAGCGCTTGCGGTGCGCCGACCGTCGATGAGCGGCGATCCCGGATTCGACCAGGCCGCCGAGGTGCTGTCCCGGATCCGCCGGACCACCGGCGACCTCGGCGCGGTGCTCGCCGAGCTGGAGTCCACAGTGGAGCCCGAGGTGGCGAGCTGGCCCGCGGCGGCGCGGGCCCGCTACCGGGAGGCCAAACGGGAGTGGTCGACCGCGCTGGACCGGATGCCCGAATGCCTCGACCGGGCCGCCGAAGCCTTCCGCGAAATCTCCGCCGAAGACCCGAAAAGAGGCGGCTGAGCTGCGGTAACACCGGTTTTCTTCATCGGCCTTCACTCGCGCGCCAGAAAACGTGAAGTCTCGCCCTCCACACTGCGTGCAGGCAATGTGGAGGGGGTAGTCGTGAAGCTCGTCAAGGTCGCAGTGCTCGCCTCGGACCCGATCACCCGGGCCGGAGCCGCGAGCCTGCTGGGTTCGCGTCCGGAGCTGGTCCTGCTCGGCCAGGACGCGGCGAGCCAGGCGGACGTGGTCCTCGTGATGGAGGAGCACGTGACCGACCGGGTGCTGTCGCAGGTGCGGGAGCTCGGCAGGCAGTCCGAGCAGCTGACCGGACCGCATCTGGTGATCGTCGTCGACCATTTCCGCGAGAGTGACCTGATGACGGCCGTCGAATGCGGCGTCGTCGCGATCCTGCCGCGCCGCGAAACCGGCGGCGGCGAACTGGTCGCGGCAGTGCTGGCCGCCGGGGACGGCACGGCGACGCTGCCGCCGCGGCTGCAGGGCGCGCTGCTCGCGCAGGTGCAGCGGATGCGCCGCGACGTGCTGGAGCCGAACGGCCTCACGCTGTCCGGCCTGGCCTCGCGCGAATGCGACGTGCTGCGGCTGGTCGCCGAGGGCTACGGCACCGAAGAGATCGCGACGAAGCTCTGTTATTCGGAGCGGACGGTCAAGAACGTGCTGTACGGCTTGATGACCCGATGCGGTCTGAACAACCGCGCGCACGCCGTGGCCTATGCCCTGCGCGCCGGCGCGATCTAATGTTCTGATCATGGCGCAGACGGCGGTAGAGATCGCTCGCGGAGTGCGGGCAGGGGAGCTGGACCCGGTCCAGGTGACCGAAGAAGCACTCGCCCGGATCGCGGCGGCGGACGGCGTCGTCGGCGCATTCCGCCGAGTGCGCTTTGCCGAGGCACGAGCCGAAGCCGCCGAAGTCGCGGCCCGCCCGGACCTGGCTTCGCTGCCACTGGCCGGTGTCCCAGTCGCGGTCAAAGACGTCACCGAGGTCGCCGGCGAATACCTGGGCTGGGGTTCCGAAGCCGGCCCCCGCACCCTGGCCGATGCCGACGGCCTGATCGCCGCCCGCCTGCGCGCGGCCGGTGCGGTGATCGTCGGCCTGACCCGCGTGCCGGAGCTGTGCATCTTCCCGACCAGCGACGATCCGGACGGCATCGCCCGCAACCCGCGCAACCCGTCCTTCACCGCCGGCGGCTCCTCCGGCGGCAGCGCCGCCGCGGTCGCCGCCGGTCTGGTCCCCATCGCCCACGGCACCGACGGATTGGGCTCCATTCGCCTCCCCGCCGGAATGTGCGGAATCGTCGGCCTGAAACCCGGACGGGACGTGGTCCGCGAAGACAACCCGGGCTGGTTCGGCCTCTCCACTCACGGCCCGCTGGCGACCACCAGCGCCGATGCCGCTCTCCTCATGTCGGTCTTGGCCGACCGCCCAGACTGGGCCACGCTCGCAACTCCCGGCCCGCAACGAATCGCGACCTCCACCCAGGTCCCGTTCACTCGGGCCCCGCTGCCGCGCCCCCTGCGCGCCGCCGTCGACCAGGCCGCCGATCTCCTGCGCTCATCCGGCCACCAGGTGGTCTCCGCGACTCCCGCCTATCCGCTCCGCGCACTGGGCGGCCTGGTCGCGCGCTGGTTCGCCGGTCCGGCCGAGCAGGTCGCGGGCTCGTTCGACCGGTCCCGCCTGCAGCCCCGAACCCGCGTCCACGTCCGCCTCGGCCGCCTGACGTCGCGCCTGGTCACCGACCGGGCCCGCGACGAATGGCAAGCGATCGCGGCGCGGTTCTTCGAGTCGCACGACGTGCTGGTGACGCCGACTTTGGCGACGCTGCCGCTGAAAGCCCGCCGCTGGCACCGAGAATCCTGGCTGGCGAACGCGGTCCCGTCGTCGAGGGTGGCGTCGTTCACCGGGCCGTGGAACCTGGCGGGGTATCCAGCGCTGTCGGTCCCGGTCGCCCGGCATCCCGTCCACGACCTGGCGTTGTGCGTGCAGCTGGTCGCCCGTCCCGGCGGAGAGCCGCTGCTGCTGGGACTGGCCGCGGAACTGGAGTCGGCGAACCCCTGGCCGCGGACGGTCTAGTCCACGCCCATCACGGACGGCTGAAGTCCGTGAGGGGAACCCTGCGGGAATCAGAGTCGGTGC
The DNA here is from genome assembly GCF_042754125.1 of Amycolatopsis sp. NPDC059235. Lineage (NCBI taxonomy): Bacteria > Bacillati > Actinomycetota > Actinomycetes > Pseudonocardiales > Pseudonocardiaceae > Amycolatopsis > Amycolatopsis sp. NPDC059235. Next base: position 7,311 of record NZ_JBHZAG010000114.1, on the reverse strand, counting down.
GGGTGGCCCTCACGGACCTGACCGCAGGGCCGAGCGGGGCTGCCTTGCTGGACCGCTGGCTCGCGGCCTAGCTCGTCTGGTGAGTGCCCGCCGCTGGTCGAGACGGGATGTCGTGGTCGCGCAATTGCCGGTCGAGCCGTCGGCGTGCTCTTTGCCGAGCCGCACGTGGCAGGCCTGTTCTGATAGCCGCGCGCTAGTGCCCGCCGAACCGTTTCCGGGCCGACGGGCTCATTGCGCTCCGCGGGTCAGCTGCTCGGCTTGCCCGCCGTCTGCGGCTGGGACTTCGCGCCATTCCCCGTCGAGCCGTTTCCGGTCTTCGCGCCGTTTCCAGCCGCGCTTTCCGTCGACCCGCCGTTCGCCGATCCGCCCTTTCCGGCGCCGCCATTCGCGGTCGAGCCGTTGCCCGCCGGAGTCTTCGCCGCGGAACCGTTCTCGGCCTTCGGCTTAGGCGACGGAGACGGCGACTGAGCAGCCTTCGACTCCACCGGCGCGGGCGACGGGTCCGGCTTCGCCGGGTCGTCCCCGCCAACCAGCTTCGACGCAGCAGGCAGCACCGATTCCGACGGCAGCGCCGTCAGCAGCCCCTCGCTCCGGCCGAGCACCTCGTCCGCCATCGCCAGGTTCTTGCGGGCCTGTTCGCGGATCTCGGCGAGCCGCTCGACCTTCCGCGTCGCCGCGGTGGTGCGCTGGGCCGCCTGCGTGGTCGCCTCGTCGAGACGGCGCTTGGCCTCCGCCGTCGCCTCCTCGACGCGGCGGGTCGCCTCCGCGGTGGCTTCCGCGATCCGGCGTTCGGCCTGGTTCTTGCTGGCCGTGCGCTGGTCGGTGATCATCTTCTCGTGCGCGGTGCGCTCGGCGGTGATCTTCGAGTCGAAATCGCGCTCGATCTTGCGGCGCTTGCGCTCGGCTTCGTTGTCGAGGAGTTCCCGGCGCTGCGCCGCCTCGACCGTCAGCCGCTGCACTTCGGCGCGGGTTTCCTTCAGCGCGGCCTCGTGCTCCGAGTGCAGCGCTTCGGCCTGCTTGTCCAACTCCTCGACCAAGCGGTGGTAGCGCTCGCGCAGCTTCGTGGACGCCTCGGTCGACGACGCCCAGTGCTTCTCGGCCGCCACCTGAGCGCGCTTGGTGATCTCGTCGGCCCGCGCGTGCGCGAGCGAGACCGTGCGCTGCATCCGCTCGTCCAGATCCTCGAGCCGCTCCGGCGGCTTCAGCAGCTCCTCGACCCGCGACTGCAGCTTCGACACCTCGCCGCGCGCCGCCTCGAGCTCGCGCGACAGCGTGGCGACCTGCGTGGCAGCCGCGTCGCGGTCGGTGATCAGCCGGTGCAGCTGAGCTTCGAGGTGGTCGAGGTACTGCCGCACCTCGGTGCGGTCGAAGCCGCGCCAGGCTTCCGTGTACTCGCGCCGCAGCGGGAGGAGGCCGTTGTCTCGCTCGGGAACCATGCCCACGACCGTACCCGCGCACCTGGCGTGCGTGCCGCCAGGAGTGGTGAATCACCGCCCCGGGTCGATTCTTCGTGGCGATCTCGCCTGAACGGCCTCACCCGCCGCGCGAAGCCGTCACTACCAGTGGAAGCCGCGCGACAGCCGGGCCAGCGCCATCGCCGCGCGGGACAGGTGTTTCTCGCCCCTCCCGATCTTCAGTTTCCCGCTGCCGCCCGCCGCCGCGGAGTCCGGGAAAATCCGGAAACCCTGGTACGCGATCGCGTCGGTGAGCCCCGGCGCGAGCGTGTAGGTCAGCCCGATCGCCTGGCCCGCCGGGGTGCCGATGTGCTTCGGCCGCTGCACCAGCGCTTTCAGCACCATGTCCGCCGCCTGCTCCGGCGATTTCGTGGGGAAGGCGTCGTAGATCTTCGTCGGCCGGATCATCGGCGTGCGCACGAGCGGCATGTGGATGGTGGTGAAGGTGATTCCGTCGCCGTGCGTTTCGGTCGCCGCTATCCGGGAGAAGTAGTCCAGCGCGGCCTTCGACGCGGCATAGGCGGAAAAGCGCGGCGCGATTCCCTGCACGCCGATCGAGGAAACGTTGACGATGTGCCCGAATTTCCGCTCCGACATGTGCGGGAGGACCGCCAGGATCAGCCGCACCGCGCCGAAGTAGTTGATCGCCATCGCGCGTTCGTAGTCGTGCATCCGGTCGTACGACAGCTTGATCGACCGCCGGATCGACCGGCCGGCGTTGTTCACGAGCATGTCGATCCGGCCGTGCTCGGACAGCATCGCGTCCACGGCCTTGCGCACCGAATCCTCGTCGGTGAGGTCCGCCGGATACACCGATGCGGTGCCGCCTGCCGCGATGATCTCGTCGCGCACTTCTTCCAGCTCGTGCTGCCGGCGCGCGACCAGCAGCGGCACGCCGCCCGCCGCGGCGACCTTCAGCGCGGTGGCCCGTCCGATGCCCGACGACGCACCGGTGATGATCACCCGGCGGCCGTCCAGTTCGCCGCGCGGACCGTGCTTGCGCGCGCGGAACGGGTCGAGGTGCTCACGCCAATAGCGCCACAGCGTCGCGGCGTATTCGTCGAGCCGGGGCACCTCGACGCCGCTTCCGGCCAATGCCTTGCGCGTTTCCGCGGAGGCGAACACCGAGGGGAAATCCATCGTTTCCAGCAGCACCGGGGGAATGCCGAGCCGCTCCAGCACCGCGTCGCGGGCGATGGTGAACCCGGGAATGTGCTCGCTGAGCTTGACCAGCCCGACGATTCCCTTCGACACCTTGTCGCCGAGCTGCACGGTGATCGTCGGCGCTCCGGCGGCGCGGGCGAACGCGTTGTAGACCGACACCACCGGCTGCGGCTCGGGGTTCACCAGGTGGAAGGCGCGGCCGTCGAGACCCGGCGTGGTGACCAGTTCCAGCAGCGCCTTCGCGACGTAGTCGACCGGAACCACGTTGGTGTCGCCCAGATCCGGGCCCGCGGACGGGATGTCGGGCAGCCCGGCGAGCCTGCTGATCGCGGGGAAGAGGTAGTACGGGCCGTCGATCTTGTCCATCTCGCCGGTCTGCGAATCGCCGACCACGATCGCGGGCCGGTACACCCGCCACGGCACCTCGTGCTGGTCCCGGACGAGCTTCTCGGCCTCGAATTTGGTGCGGTGGTACGGCGTGATCAGCCGCTGGCCGACGTCGAACATGTCCTCGGTGAACAGTCCTTCGTGGTCGCCCGCGACCGCGACCGACGAGACGTGGTGCAAGCAGCCGACGTTCAGGTCCGCGGCGAGGTCGAGGACGTTCTGCGTACCGTCCACATTGGCCCGAATGCTCGTTTCGTCGTCGGCGGTGATGTCGTAGAGCGCGGCGAGGTGGACGACGTGGTCGACGCCGCGCAGCGCCTCCCGGTCCGCTTCGGACACTCCCATCAGAGGTTCGCCGAGGTCGCCGGTCACGAGCGTCACGCGGTCCGGATGCGGCCACGCGTCGACGAGCGCGGCCAGCTTCTCCCGCGACGACGCGCGCACCACCAGCGCGACCCGCTCCACGTCCGGCCGGGTGAGCAGCCGCCGGGTGACCTGGCGTCCGATCAACCCGGTCGCGCCTGTCACCAAGAACGTCGCCATTTCCATCACCCTCCGCCGTGCCGCCGCTTGACCCATGGGCATTCTGCTGCATGGACGCCGCTCTGACCACAACGCGGCAGGGTGAGGTTACTCGCAAGTAACTTAGCTTCCGCAAGGGGTTCCGCAGGTGGCGGCCGATTTCCGCGAACGGAGGGCTCGGCGGAAACTGCGCGAACGGCTCCCTCGCGCGGTCTCAGCGGGGCACGAGGGGACCCCTCACACCGGGTCCGCGATGACCACGCGGTTCTCCTCGTACCCGTCGCTGCCGCCGATCCAGCGTCCGCCGCAGGTCACCAGGACCACCCGATGCGGCCCGGCCTGCCCGAAGAGATCGTCGGCCCGGCTCGGCAGGTCGTTCTTGTGCACGGTGACGAGCTGGGAAATCCGGTACCGGCTCGTCTTTCCCGCGCGGTCCACGATCGTCACCACGCCGCCGATGCGTTCGCTCCACAGCTCCGAGAACGGGCCGGTCGCGCCGCGCCAGTTCACGTGGCCCGCGAACACGCTCGCGCCGCTGACCGCTTCCAGCTCCGCGCCCCACCACGCCGCCTGGCCGATGTCCGAAGGCACCGGAAGCGTGTTGCCCGGCCCGAGATCCTGGCGCACCATCGCCGCGGTCCCGCCGCCGGGCAGCCGGATCGTGCCCGGCGCCTGCGGTCCGGGTTCGGGCGCTTGCCGATGCTCCGCGGGCGCGGCAGGCGGCGGCGGTGTTGCCGCCGAGCTGCTGGGCGGCGCAGAGCTGCTCGACGGAGGCGGCGCGGGAGCCACTTGCTGAGGAGAAGCGGCCGGTACGGCGGCGGCGACCGGGGACGCGCTCCCGGCCACCACCGTCGTCGGCGGCGAACTGATCACGACCGTCGCGAGTTCCACTGCCAGCACGCTTGCCGCGCCGAGCACGAACCCGCCGATCAGCCGTCCTTTTCCGGTCATCTGCCCTTGCTGCTTTCGATTACCGCCGAGCCGACCGCCGAGCGGCGAACCCGACCAGCGCCGAACCGACGAGCACCAGCGCCGCGAGACCCGCGATGCCGCCCGTGGAGAAACTCGTCTCGACAGTGCCCTTGGCCATCGTCACCGGCAGGTCGCCGGCGGGAATCGCGTGCGGCACTTCGTTCGGCGTATTGGCCACTGTCAGCGCCAGTGTGCCGCCCGGCGTCAGCGATCCGCACGCGGCGGGCGGGTTGTTCGGGTCGAACGCGTTGGTGTAGCCCGGCGGCGCGTTCACCTCGACCACGCACACTTCCTGCGGGGCCAGCAGATTCTCGACGGTCGCGGTCCCGTTGTCGCCGCTGGTGGTGACCACCGCGGGCTGCCCGTCGGGCCCGTTGAGCGCCTTGCCGTCCTGACTGGTGGCCGCGGTCTTGCGGTCCTTGCCGGTGATCCGCAGCGTCGCGCCGCCGATGCCCTTGCCGGTCTTGGCGTCGGTCTTGGTGACCTGCACCTTGCCCGGCTTCGCTACGGCTACGACGCCTTGCGCGGTCAGTTGCTTCTCGCCGCCGGTGCCGACGACGCTCTGGATCCCGTCCTTGGTGTTGACCGGGTTCTGCACAGTCGGCTTGTCCGCGGGCGCGGACAACGAGGCGGCGAGCTTCGGCTGATCACCGGTGGGCGTGACCTTCACCGTGACCGTGCCGTTCGCATCGGTCTTCAGCGTCGTGTCTTTCTGCGCGGCCTGCGGCGCGGAGTTGCCGGAAGAGGAGTCGGACGCCTTCTCCGCGTCCGCCTTCTTGTCTGCCTGGCCGACGGTCCCGTCGGTGGCGGTCAGCTTCACCGGAACGTCCGGGATGCCCTTGCCTTCGGAGTTCTTCACCGTGACCGTCCAGGTCGCGGGCTGGCCGAGGTGCTGATCGCCCTTCGGCGCGGTGACCGACGCGGTCCAGGGACCGCGGTTCGCCTCGGCCTCGGCCTTCATCTTGGCCACGTCGTCCTTGGCGGCCGGGGTGAGCGCGGTGAAGTATTTCTGCTCGGGATAGGCCGCCTTGTCCGCGGGTGTGCCGAAGTCCGTGTCGCCAGGAGTGTGCGTCTTGGCAGTCCACGAGTGCAGCAGGTGGGCCAGCGCGGCGGCCTCGTCGTTGTTAGTGGTGTTGCCATAGCGCAGCAACAGATACGAGATGTTGCCCGCGACGTCGGGCTCCAGCTTTTCGTTCCACTTCGTCCGCAGTTCATCGCCGGGCTGGTACGCCTCGTCGCTGCCCGGCGCCTTCAGATGGAACCGGACGCAGAAGACGTTCTTGCCGCCCACCTTGTACGAGCCGAGCCAATCTTCGTAAGGAGTGCCGCCCTCGTCGTGGACGATCTTCAGGCCAGGGCCCTTGACCGGGTCTGCGGCGGCCGAGGCGATTCCCGGCGTGGTTACGGAGAGTGCGCCGAGCAGCGCGGTCGCGACCAGCCCGGTGGCCGCGCGCCAGCGAGCGCGCGGGCGTGAGATCCACCCCATGGTGTGTTGGCTCCTTCGACGTGCCTGCCGACGCTTGAACGGCGTTCTCGCAGTTCACCTGATCGAACAACTCCCCGACACGCGTTCGGTCACTTCCCGGACACGCGATGTGAAGGTTCGCGGGTCACTATGGGAGTTGTCTAGAGACCATCGGGTGACCTGCGGTGAACGGTCGTGACCTTCATCGCCTACGGTGGCCGTAACGGGGGTCGCCCCACCCGTGCGGGTGATGAGTAAAATTGGCTTTACCCGAACGGGAACCAGCGAGCCGCCGCGGTCGTTGAACCCGATGCAAGGTGCCATAAAGTCCAGGAGGACAGGTGCGTTCCAGCAGCAACCCGGCGTTCCGCAATCTCCCGCGCGGCGCGGCCGCGACCGGGCAGTACGGGCCGAACGTCGGCTTCGACCAGCCCTACGGCCAGCCGCAGGGCCAAGGCGGCGTCCCGGGTTACGGCCCCGGCCAGATGGGCACCGCCTCCGCCGACCGTCCGATGACGGTCGACGACGTCGTCATCAAGACCGGCATGTCGCTCGGCGTCGCGCTCGTCGTCGGCGTGCTCACGGCGATCTGGGCGCAGTCCCAGCTCGTGCGCGATTCCCTCGGCAGGCTTTCGCCGAGCGGTCCGCTCCTCGGCGCGCTGATCGGCGGGCTCGTGGTGGGCCTCGTCGTGTCTCTGGTGATCATCTTCAAGCAGAAGCCGAGCGGTCCCCTCACGCTCGTCTACTCCGGTGCCGAGGGCCTGTTCCTCGGTGCGCTCAGCGGTCTGTTCGAGGTGTTCCTGCCGGGCATCGCCCTGCAGGCGCTCATCGGCACCGCGGGCGTGTTCGTCGCGATGCTGGTCGTCTACAAGACCGGCGCGGTGAAGGTCACGCCCAAGCTCACCAAGTGGATCGTCGGCGCGGTCGCCGGTGTGGCCATCCTGATGCTGGTCAACCTGGTCACCGCGGTGTTCTTCGGCTTCAACCCGCTGCGCGACGGCAGCCCGCTGGCCATCGTCTTCAGCCTGGTGGTCATCGGCATCGCCGCGTTCAGCTTCCTGCTCGACTTCGACCAGGCCGACAAGATGATCCGCGCCGGCATGCCGTCGAAGTGGGCCTGGTACGCCGCCTTCGGCCTGATGACCACGCTGGTGTGGCTGTACCTCGAGATCCTGCGTTTGCTGTCTTACCTGCGCGACTAGCTTCTCGCGCAGGTTGCCGGGAAGGGGGGGGGCGCGGTAAGCGGGGCGCCGGTTGTGTTTTTATTGGCCGAACCACAGCGAGCCCCCCCCGCCCGCGGGTTTGTTGTGGCCGGTCGGGAAGTGTAAAGTATCTTATAAAAAAAAG